>NZ_JBFHDW010000001.1:0-32351 GCF_041584535.1 Actibacterium sp.
ACGAGGAAAGCCAGCCCTGCCACCTGCGGCTGAGCGACCCGGATGTGCCGATCAAGGTGAACCTGCCGAAATACGCCGAACCGGCGCAACGCTATTGCCCGGCCGGGGTCTATGAGGTGCTTGAAGGCGAGGACGGCCCGCGGTTCCAGATCAACTTCCAGAACTGCGTGCATTGCAAAACCTGCGATATCAAGGACCCAAGCCAGAACATCACATGGACAACACCCCAAGGCGGTGACGGCCCGAACTATCCGAATATGTAATCAATGCGTGAGGCGGGGCGGCGAACGGGCCGCCCCGCATTGCCTTGGCTGCCGGGCAGGGCTAGGTTCAAACGGCAGACGAACCGGAGGCTGGCCGTGCGCGCTTTTTTCATCCGAACCCTTGGAACCGTGGTCTTGGCCGCGACAACCCTGTCGGCCGCGCCGGTGGTGGCAAGGGAAAGCGTCGCCGGGGCCTATCTGGCCGCCCGCCACGCCAGTTTCTACAGCGACTACAAGGCCGCCGCGCAATATTACGCGCAGGCGCTGATCCGCGACCCGGCCAATCCCCAACTGCTTGAAAGCGCGCTGCTATCCTTCACCGCTTTGGGCGATGTCGGCAAGGCCTTGGTGATCGCCCGCCGCATGGAGCAACTGGAACTGGGCAATCAGGCCTCGGACATGTTGCTGTTGGCCGAGGTGTTGCAACAGGAAAAATTTGACGCCGCCCTGCAGGACATAAAGGACGGGCGCAGCATCGGGCCGCTGGTTGACGGGCTGCTGGTGGCTTGGGCTGAATTCGGCCAAGGCCGCATGACCGAGGCTTTGGCCGCCTTTGATGCCGCCACCAATGAACCGGCGCTGGCCGTGTTCGGCGCCTATCACAAGGCGCTGGCGCTGGCAGCGGCTGGCGATTTCGAAGGCGCGCGCGACCTGTTTGGCCAAGGTGATGGCCGGGCCATGCGCCTGACCCGTCGCGGCGTTCTGGCTGAAATTCAGGTGCTGAGCCAGCTTGAAGAAAACGACACCGCCATCGCGGTTCTGGACGAGGTTTTCGGTCTGGATATCGACCCCGGTCTGATGGACCTGCGGGCGCGGCTGGTCGCGGGCGATGTCATTCCCTTTACCACGATCCGCGACGGGCGCGATGGTGCGGCCGAGGTGTTCTATACCGTCGCGGGTGCCCTGAAGGGCGAGGCGAACGATACTTACACGCTGCTTTACAGCCGCATTGCCGAATATCTGCGGCCTGCCCATGTGGACGCATTGTTGCTTAGCGCGTCGCTGTTGGAATCGCAGGAACAATACGATCTGGCCACTGCGACCTTTCTGAAAGTGCCCGCAGGCGATCCCGGCTTTTATGCTGCCGAACTGGGCCGGGCCGAGACCTTGGAAAAGGCCGGGCGCATCGAGGCCGCGATCGAAGTGATGACCCAGATGTCCAAGACCATGGCGAATATCGCCATCGTCCATGTCACGCTGGGCGACATGTTCAGCCGTCAGGAACAATTCGCCGACGCGCTGAAAGCCTATGACAAGGCGGTCGCGCTGTTCGACGAACCCAAGCGCGTGCAATGGGTAGTGTATTATGCCCGTGGCATCGCGAACGAGCGGCTGGGCAACTGGCCCGAGGCCGAGGCCGATTTCCGCATGGCGCTGTCGCTGGACCCGGATCAGGCGCGGGTGCTGAACTATCTTGGCTATTCCTATGTTGAGCAAAAGATCAATCTGGATGAAGCTCTGGACATGATCGAACGTGCCGCCGCCTCGCGGCCGGACAGCGGCTATATCATCGACAGTCTGGGCTGGGTCTATTACCGGCTTGGGCGCTTTGCCGAGGCGGTCGAACCGATGGAACGGGCGGTGGAATTGCTGCCGGTCGATCCGGTGGTGAATGATCATCTGGGCGATGTTCTGTGGGCCGTGGGCCGCCGGAACGAGGCACAGTTCCAATGGAAGCGGGCGCTGTCCTTTATCGACTTCGAAGACATTCCGACCGATGTCGATCCTGATCGGATTCGCCGCAAGCTGGCCGTTGGTCTGGACAAGGTGCTTGAGGAAGAAGGCGCCGATCCGATCCCGGTGGCCAATGGCGACTAAGGCCTTCGCACCGGCCAAGATCAACCTGACCCTGCACGTCACCGGTCGCCGGGATGATGGTTATCACTTGCTGGACAGTCTGGTGGCCTTTGCCGATATCGGCGACCGCATCACGGTTGAACCTGCAGGCATGACCGACCTGATCGTGACCGGGCCGATGGCGCGGGGCGTGCCGGTCGATGACAGCAATCTGGTGCTGCGGGCCGCCGCGCTGGCCAAGGCGCCGCCGCTGGCAATCACGCTTGAAAAACACCTGCCAGCTGCGGCCGGAATCGGCGGCGGCTCATCCGATGCGGCGGCGGTGTTGCGGGCGATCGCGGACCTGACCGGCACGCCGGTGCCCGAGGATGCGCTGCGGCTGGGTGCGGATGTGCCGGTCTGCCTGCGCGCCACCGCCACCCGGATGTCCGGTATTGGCGAGACCCTGACCCCGGTGCCGCCCTTGCCCGAGCTATGGGCGGTTCTGGCCAATCCGCGCGTTGCGGTGCCGACACCCAAGGTGTTCGCGGCGCTGCGCCAGCGGATCAATCCGGCGATGCCCGCCACGATTCCGGCCTTTGCCGATGCACGGTCGCTGGTGAAGTGGCTGAAAACTCAGCGCAACGATCTTGAGGCCGCCGCGATATCGCTGTCACCGGTGATCGCGGATGTTCTGGGCGCGCTTCAGACCTTGCCGGGCAGTCTGATGGCACGCATGTCCGGGTCCGGCGCCACCTGTTTCGCGCTGTTCGACACCGAAGAGGCGGCACAGGATGCGGCGGAATTGCTGGCGATGACCCGGTCTGACTGGTGGTCGGCGGCGGCCCGGCTTAGTTGACCCGCGCCACCACGTAATCGGCGATATCCAACAGCATCTGACGGATAGGATCGTCCGGCAGCACCGCCAGCGCGGTCTTGGCCTTGTCCGCCCATCTCAGCGCCTCGGCGCGGGTGTCCTGCAAGGCGTTATGCTTGTTCAGCAGCGATAGCGCGATCTCAAGGTCGCCGTCCTGTTGCCTGCCCTTCTCAATGGTGCGCACCCAGAACGCGCGTTCTTCGGCATCGGCGCGGGCCACGGCCTTGATGACCGGAAGGGTCAGCTTGCGCTCGCGGAAATCGTCACCGATGTTCTTGCCGGTGGCCTCGGAGCCCCAGTAATCCAGCAGATCGTCAACAATCTGAAAGCTGATCCCCAGCGCGTCACCATAGGTGAACAGCGCCTGAACCTGATCTTCCGGCGCGCCAGCGATCACGCCGCCGACCTCGGTCGCGGCCGAGAACAACGCCGCGGTCTTGCCGCGCACCACTTGCAGATAGATGTCTTCGTCGGTGCGCAGATCCTGCGCCGCGGTCAGTTGCAGAACCTCGCCTTCGGCAATCGTGGCCGAGGCATTGGCCAGAATGTCCAGCACCCGCAGCGACCCGGTTTCGACCATCAACTGGAACGACCGCGAGAACAGGTAATCGCCGACCAGAACGCTGGATTTGTTGTCCCACAGCAGGTTCGCCGTCGGCCGCCCGCGCCGCTGGGCGCTTTCATCGACCACGTCGTCATGCAACAGCGTCGCGGTGTGAATGAATTCGACCGTCGCGGCCAGATGCACATGATAGGGGCCGTCATAGCCACACATCCGCGCCGCCGCCAAGGTCAGCAGCGGGCGCAGGCGTTTGCCGCCGGCCTCGACCAGATGGGCGGTGACTTCGGGAATGCGGGGCGCGTGTTTCGACGCCATCCGGTCACGGATCAGGGCGTTGACCGCCTCCATCTCGGGGGCCAGGTGATTGCTTAGACGCTCATGCGGTTTTGTTGCGGCGGTATCCAGACCCATCACGCTCTCGTCACTTCTCTCGACAAATGCGGGCCCGTGCCCTTAAGTCCAACCTATGAAAGAGCTGATGCGAACAAATGATCCGACACTCGTGGCCTTTGCGACCGCGCTCCTCCAAGGGGAGGGGATAGACTGCTTTCCGATGGATGTCCACATGAGCGTCCTCGAAGGATCGCTGGGTATTTTGCCCCGGCGGCTGATGGTGCGGGATGGCGATCTTGGCCGGGCGCGGATCGTGCTGCATGACAATAACATTCCCCTGCCCGAGATCCGCTGAATGGAACTGACCTGCGATCAGTTTATCGGCGGTCGCCTGTCGGTTTGGCAGCCCCGCGATGGCTATCGCGCCGGGGTCGATCCGGTGCTGCTGGCGGCGGCGGTTCCGGCGCGGCCCGGACAGCGGGTGCTGGAACTGGGATGCGGTGTCGGGGTGGCGTCGCTGTGCCTTGGGGCGCGGGTGCCTGACCTGTCGCTGACTGGCGTCGAATTACAGCCCGATTATGCTGATCTGGCGCGGCGAAACGCCGATGAGAACGGCGTTCAAATATCGGTCGTTCAGGCCGATCTGCGCGCCCTTCCGGATGATCTGAGGGCGCAGAGTTTCGACCATGTCATCGCGAATCCGCCGTATTTCCTGCGGGCGCGCGGCACCGCCGCAACCGACACCGGACGCGAGGTGGCGCTGGGTGGCGAAACCCCGCTGATCGACTGGATCGACATCGCTGTTCGCAGACTGACGCCAAAAGGGGCGCTGACGATGATCCAGCGCGCAGAACGCCTGCCCGAGATGCTGTCGGCGCTGGATAAACGTGTGGGTTCGGTCGAGGTTTTGCCGCTTGCCCCGCGCGTCGGCCGCCAGGCGAAACTTGTTTTGTTACGGGCAGTTAAAGGTGGTCGCGCCGCGTTCCGGCTATTGCCGCCGGTGGTCCTGCATAGCGGCGACAAGCATGATGGCGACCGCGAAAGCTATACGCCCGAAATTCGCGCTGCATTGCGGAAAAATGCGCCAATCGGCTGGGCGATATAACATTGTTGCGGCGGATTGCCGCGCTGAGGAACATTGTTTCAAATTATTCTTGCACTGCGGCGTGACACGACTCAAATTCTGTGCTGCTATGTAACCATCAGATGTCAACAGAGAGGAGATTGAACATGACCATGAGTTCGCATTTGCAGGAACTCCGCCGGAAACACGAGACCCTCTCGGAACGGGTCGAGCAAGCACAGCGAAGCCCCGGCTTTGATGACCTCCGGATCGCCGAACTCAAGAAGCAAAAGCTTCGTCTGAAAGAGGAAATTCAGCGCCTTTCGCAGGGCTGAGTCTTTGCGGCGCTGGCGCGCGCGGCCAGCGTTGCCCCTGCGGTGATAAGCAGGGCAGAAATTGCAATCGTTCTGGTCGCGTCGGCAATTCCCGTCGCGACCAACACCAACGTAGACAACAGCGGCGCCGCATAGCTTGCGACCCCCAACAGCTGTATGTCACCGCGCTTGACCCCGATATCCCACACATAGAACGCCAGCCCGACCGGCCCCGCGCCCAAGGCCAGCATTGCGGCCCATCCCAATGACGTGGCGGGCCAGGCCGTATCCTCGAACATCAGATGCAGCGGCAACGATAGCGCCGCCGTCGCCAGACAGAACACCGCGACCGATGCGGTCGGCACGCTGCCCAATCGGCGCGACAGAATCGAATAGCCGGACCATGTCAGCGCACAGAGAAACGCCAGCCCATAGCCGGGCAGGGCGGTGGTTTGGAACCCCTGCGCCCCGCGCAGCACGATCAGCGCCGCCCCGGCAAACCCGATCGCTGCCCCGGCCAGATGCCCGCGTTTCAGCGTCTCACCGGGCAACAGGCCCGAAAACAGCACGATCAGCAGCGGCCAGAGATAGGCGATCAACCCGGCCTCGGCGGCGGGAGCCAGCCGCAGGGCCGAAAAATACAGCGCGTGATAGCCGAACAGCCCGGCCGTGCCAAAGGCATAGACCCGCCAACTGATCCGCCGCAATTCCGACAGGCCGCCGCTGTGCCGGGTCCAGATCAGTCCGATCGCGCCACCGATGCCGAAACAGACCGTGTTCAGTTGCAGGGGCGGAACCGGGGCGCTGCCCACTGTGAACAGCGCCAAAAGCGCCCACAAGAGGATGGCCAGAAATCCGATTGATGTCGCGCGCTGCCGGGTCATGTCGCGGCGATACATCCGCGCGGCGCAAAAGAAAAGGCCAGCCGCAGCGGGCTGGCCTTTCCAACGTTCATTGTCTTGGCATTAGCCGAAGAACTGACCACCGTTGGCCGAAATCGTCGAGCCGTTGATAAAGCCCGCATCGTCCGAGGCCAGGAACACCACGCAGCGCGCGATTTCTTCCGGCTCGCCCAGACGACCAGTGGGGATCTGCGGGATGATGTTCTTGTTCAGAACTTCCTCGGGGATCGCGCGGACCATTTCGGTGCCGATATAGCCGGGGCAAACAGCGTTGGCGGTGATGCCGGCGCGGGCGCCTTCCTGAGCCAGGCTGCGGACGATGCCGATGTCGCCGGCCTTGGTGGCGGCATAGTTAACCTGGCCAGCCTGACCTTTTTGGCCGTTGACCGAGCTGATCACGATGACGCGGCCGAACTTGCGCTCGCGCATGCCGGGCCACACGGGGCGCACGGTGTTGAACACGCCGGTCAGGTTGGTCGCGATGACCTTGTTCCACTGTTCGGGGGTCATCTTGTGAAAGAACCCGTCCCAGGTGATACCAGCGTTGGCGACGACCACGTCGATCGGGCCGAGGTCGGCTTCGACCTGAGCAATCCCGGCAGCCGAAGCATCGTAATCGGCCACGTCCCATTTGTAAGTCTTGATGCCGGTTTCGGCAGTGAAGGCAGCGGCCTTCTCGTCATTGCCCGCATAGGTGGCAGCGACTTCATAGCCCTCAGCTTTCAGGGCTTTGGAAATAGCTTCGCCGATGCCGCGCGAACCGCCGGTGACGAGTGCAACTCTTGCCATGGTATCCTCCAATTTGGCTGAATTCGTTGGTAACTCTGTTACTCGTTGGCGCCGCGTGGCGCAACAATATTGCGTATATTTTTGTGTAACTCGGTCATTTTTCGGAACATCGCCGGTCGGCAAAAAAAGGGGCGCATCGCTGCGCCCCTTTCATTTCGTGTTCTGGCGATCCGATTACGGACGTTCGAGGCACATGGCCACGCCCATGCCGCCGCCGATGCACAGCGTTGCCAGACCTTTTTTCGCGTCGCGGCGCTTCATCTCGAACAGCAGGGTGTTCAGGATGCGGCAGCCCGAGGCGCCGATCGGGTGACCGATGGCGATGGCGCCGCCGTTCACGTTGACGATCTCGGGATCCCAGCCCATGTCCTTGTTCACGGCGCAGGCTTGCGCGGCGAAGGCTTCGTTGGCTTCGACCAGATCCAGATCGCTGGCCGACCAGCCCGCTTTGGCCAGAGCCTTGCGCGAGGCGTAGATCGGGCCGACGCCCATGATCGACGGGTCCAGACCGGCGGTCGCATACGAGGCGATGCGGGCGATCGGTTCCAGACCGCGCTTTTCGGCTTCATCGGCGCTCATCAGCAGAACGGCAGCGGCGCCATCGTTCAGGCCCGACGCGTTGCCGGCGGTGACCGAACCATCTTTGGTAAAGGCGGGGCGCAGTTTCTGCATGCTTTCCAGCGTCGCACCGTGGCGGATATATTCGTCCTGATCGACGATGATGTCGCCCTTGCGGGTCTTCACGGTGAAGGCGGCGATTTCTTCGACGAATTTACCGGCCTTCTGGGCGGCTTCGGCTTTGTTTTGCGAGGCCAGCGCCAGTTCGTCCTGCATCTCGCGGCTGATCTGCCACTGCTGAGCGACGTTCTCGGCGGTTTGACCCATGTGATAGCCGTTGAAGGCATCCCACAGACCGTCGCGGATCATCGAGTCGATGAATTTCATGTCGCCCATTTTTTGGCCGGCACGCAGGTGCGCGACATGGGGGCTGAGCGACATGCTTTCCTGGCCGCCAGCGGCGACGATATCGGCGTCGCCCAGTTGGATGTGCTGCGCACCCAGCGCAACAGCGCGCAGGCCCGACCCACAAACCTGGTTCAGGCTCCATGCGGCGGCTTCGATCGGCAGGCCAGCGTTAATATGTGCCTGACGCGCGGGGTTCTGGCCCTGACCGGCGGTCAGAACCTGACCCAGAATGGTCTCGGACACTTCGGATTTGTCGATTCCGGCGCGGGCGACGATGGCTTCAAGAACGGCGGCGCCCAGATCATGGGCGGGGGTGTTCGCAAAAGAGCCGTTGAAGCTGCCGACAGGTGTCCGCGCGGCTGATACGATCACTACATTGGTCATGGGTTTGGTCCTCTCCCCGATTGGTCAGGGGGGGCGAAACTCTCACGCCGGTCATCGGGCCGGGTCGCCCCCGCTGGGTGCTAAACTGGTAAGGGGTCTGAAAACCGCGCGCAACAATATTATGCCGCGATTGCACTAAGTGGCTAAATCATGCGCGCTTCTTAAGCGGACTTTGCTGGCGCCAATGGGGGTGAATGCTGGGCGCGGCAAAGTAATAGCCCTGCATGCAATCGATCCCGGCGGATTGCAGGAATTCGGCGTCCTCGGCGCATTCGACGCTTTCGGCCACGGTGAACATATCGAAATGCTGTCCGATCGCGATCAGCGCGGCGGTCAGCACCTGATTATCCGCGTTGTCACAGACACCGCGGATGAACTGGCCGTCGATTTTCAGGATGTCGAAATAGAATTCCCGTAAATATCTGAACGATGTAAACCCGGCGCCGAAATCGTCCAGCGCAAAGGCGATGCCCTTTTTTTGCAGGTCGCGCATGAACACGGTGACGAGGTCGGGCATGATCATCGCCGAGCTTTCGGTGATCTCAAGGATCAGCCGCTCGGCCACGGTCGGGTTGCCGGACAGCGTGTTGTTCAGGATGCGGTTCCAGCGCGGATAACCGATCGACCGCGCCGACATGTTGATGGCAAGGCGCAGGTCCGGGGTCGCGACCAATTCCCGCAGGCCCAGCCGCAGCGCCGCACAATCGATTTCGCGTCCGGTTTCGCTGGTTTCGACCACGGTGATGAAGTCACGGGCTGGAATCACCCGCCCTGACGGGTCCAGAACCCGAATCAACCCCTCGTAAAACGCCGGTTGGGCGGCGCCGTTGGCGGGAACGACGGGTTGAAAGGCCAGCATGACATCGCCGCGTTTCAGCGCGTTTTGCACCATCGCGATCACATCATGGTCGCGCGCCGTCACCGCCGCGCCAAGCGGGCTGTCATCGACACCCATGATCGCCGGCTCGCCCTGTTCCATGGAAAATTTCATGCCGCCCCTTTCCATAACCTGCGACCACAATGCTGCCTTACCTCCTAACAACCGCTTAATGTTCGCATTTTGTGCTAATTGTGCTAAAACTCATTTCAAATTGATAAGGTGTTGAAAGTGTGGAGGTTTTTATGGCAGATCGCTGTGATTGGTGCGGGGAGGACCCGATTTATATTTCCTATCACGACACCGAATGGGGCGTGCCGGAATATGACAGCCGCGCCTTGTGGGAAAAGCTGATTCTCGACGGGTTTCAGGCCGGGCTAAGCTGGATCACCATCCTGAAAAAGCGCGAGAATTTTCGCGCGGCCTTTCACGGTTTCGACCCCAATGTCATCGCCGACTGGGGCGAGGCCGAGATCGCGCGCCTGCTGGCCGATCCGGGCATCGTGCGGCACCGGGGCAAGATCGAGGCGACGATCGGCAATGCGCAAGCATGGCAGCGGATCGAGGCCGAACAGGGGTTTGACCGCTTTTTATGGGACTATGTCGGCGGCGCGCCGATCCGCAATCTTTGGGACAGCATGGCGCAAATTCCGGCCGAGACCGCGCTGTCGCGGCAAATCTCGAAGGATCTGAAGAAAGCCGGGTTCAAATTCTGCGGCCCGACCATCGTTTATGCCTTCATGCAGGCGGTGGGCATGGTGAACGATCACCTTGTCACATGTCCGGCACATGATCGCTGTGTCGCGTTGGCAAAGGGCTAGAAAAAACCGGCGCAACGGGCTATGTCCGCCGCCTGTGACAAGGATATGCCCATGACCCAGAAGATTTTCATCGACGGCGAGGTCGGCACGACCGGCCTGCAAATCGCGGCGCGGCTGGATACGCGCAGCGACATCTCCCTGATCCGGCTGGGCGAGTCCGAGCGCAAGGATCCCGCCGCCCGGAAAGAGGCGTTGCGCGCGGCCGATATCGCGATTCTGTGCCTGCCGGATGCGGCCTCGAAAGAGGCGTATGAGATGGTGCAGGGCACTGAAACCCGGCTGTTGGATGCCTCGACCGCGCACCGGGTTGCCGAGGGCTGGGTTTATGGCTTTGCCGAAATGACCGCCGGTCAGGCCGAGGCCATCGCCAACGCCCGCTATGTCGCCAATCCGGGTTGTTATCCGACCGGGGCCATCGGCCTGCTTAGGCCGCTGCGCGAGGCCGGGCTGCTGCCCGCAGGTCTGCCCGTCAGCGTCAACGCCGTCAGCGGCTATACCGGCGGCGGCAAGGCGATGATCGCGGAGTTCGAGACCGGTCAGGAATCGGGCGGCTTTGTCTATGCCACCTCGCAGGCGCACAAGCACCTGCCCGAGATGCAGCAATACAGCCTGCTGGATGGCGCGCCGATTTTCGTGCCGTCGGTCGGAAATTTCGCCCAAGGCATGATCGTTCAGATCCCGCTGCATCTGACGACGCTGCCGCGCACGCCATCGCTGGCCGATCTGCATGCGGCGCTTGCGGCGCATTACACCGGGTCGACCTTTGTGAAGGTTCTGCCGCTGGACGCCGAACAGGGGCGCATTCAGGCGCAGGCGCTGAACGACACCAATATGCTGGAACTGCGGGTGTGCGGCGATGCCGCCAAAGGGCAGGCGGTGCTGGTCGCGGTTTTGGACAACCTTGGCAAAGGCGCCTCGGGTGCCGCCGTGCAGAACCTGAACCTGATGATGGGTGTCGATCAGACCACCGGTCTGGTCTGAGGCCCGTTTACCGTGCCTTGAGGGCAGCGATGATCGCCTTGGCGCTGTCGCTGTCCCATTCGGCATCGCCGTGCAGGCGGCCGATCTCCTGACCGTCGCGGTCCAAAATCACGCTGATCGGCAGACCCAGAACCGCCATGTCGCGGGCGAATTGCTGTTTCGGATCGCGCAGCAGGGTCAGGTTCTCGACCCCGATTTCGGCCATGAATTTCTGGATCATCGGCACCGGGTTACGGCCCACGGCCACGGTGACGACCTGAAAATCCTCATCGCCCTGATCGGTCTGCAACGCTGCCAGCCCCGGCATTTCCTTGCGGCACGGCGCGCACCATGTCGCCCAGAAGTTCAACAGCACATAACGCCCCTGAAATTCGGCCAAGCTGTGCGGCGCGTCGTCCATGCCCAGAAGCACCGCCTCGGGCACTTCGACCGGGGCGCGATGCAGGCTTAGCTTCTTCATCGACCCGTCGCGCAGCCCCTCGACCGCGGTCAAATCCGCCATGGCAGTATTTGCACCCAAGGCAAGGGCCGTGTAGAGGACGATAAACCAGAACCAGCGCATTTTCCCTCCGAGGGCAGACAGATGACTAACGACAGCTCGAACGCCATGTGGGGCGGCCGCTTTGCCGCCGGACCCGACGCCATCATGGAGGCGATCAACGCCTCGATCGGCTACGACAAACGGATGGCGTCTCAGGACATTCAGGGCTCTCGTGCCCATGCCGCCATGTTGGCCGCACAGGGTATCATTACCGATAGCGATGCTGTGGCGATCCGGGAAGGCCTGCTCACGGTCTTGTCAGAGATCGAGACCGGGAATTTCGCGTTTTCGACCGCGCTGGAAGACATTCACATGAATGTCGAGGCCCGGCTGAAGGAAATCATCGGCGAACCGGCGGGCCGTCTGCACACCGCCCGGTCGCGCAATGATCAGGTGGCGACCGATTTCCGCCTGTGGGTGCGCGATCAGATCGACGCCGCCATCGGCGGGCTTGAAGCATTGATCCGCGCGCTGCTGACCCAGGCCGAGGCCGGGGCCGATTGGGTGATGCCGGGCTTTACCCATCTGCAAACCGCGCAACCGGTGACATGGGGTCATCACATGATGGCCTATGTCGAAATGTTCGGCCGCGACATGTCGCGCTTTGCCGATGCGCGGGTGCGGATGAATGAATCGCCTCTGGGTTCGGCGGCGCTGGCGGGCACGTCGTTTCCGATCGACCGGCATATGACGGCCAAGGCGCTGGGTTTTGACCGCCCGACCGCCAACAGCCTTGATGCCGTGTCCGACCGCGATTTCGCGCTGGAATTCCTTGCCGCCGCGTCGATCTGCGCCATGCACCTGTCGCGCTTTGCCGAAGAGCTGGTGATCTGGTCTTCGGCCCAGTTCCGCTTTGTCACGCTGTCGGACCGGTTCTCGACCGGGTCGTCGATCATGCCGCAGAAAAAGAACCCCGACGCGGCCGAGTTGATCCGTGCCAAGGTTGGCCGGATTTTCGGCTCGAACGTGGCGCTGATGATGGTGATGAAGGGGCTGCCGCTGGCCTATTCCAAGGACATGCAGGAAGACAAGGAACAGGTGTTCGATGCCGCCGACAACCTGATGCTGGCGCTGGCCGCGATGGAAGGCATGGTCAAGGACATGACCGCCAACCGTCCCAGCCTTGAAGCCGCCGCTGGCTCGGGCTTCAGCACCGCGACCGATCTGGCCGACTGGCTGGTGCGGGCGCTGAACATGCCGTTCCGTCAGGCCCACCATGTCACCGGCGCGCTGGTGGCGATGGCCGAGGCCAAGGGCTGTGACCTGCCCGACCTGACGCTGGCCGATATGCAATCGGTCCATGACGCGATCACTGACGAGGTGTTCGGCGTGCTGGGCGTGCAGAACTCGGTCGCCAGTCGCATGTCCTATGGCGGCACCGCCCCGGCTCAGGTCCGGGCGCAGATCACCCGCTGGCAGGAGAAACTGGCATGAAACTGGCCGCTGCTTTGATGGCGCTGCTGGCGCTGGCCGCTTGCGGTGTCGATGGCCCGCCGGAACGTCCCGTGTCGCGGGGCGAGGTGGCGCTCTGATGTCGCTTTTGCGTCTGATCTATCTGGGGCTTGCGCTGTGGGGCGCGATCCATCCGATGAGCCATTTCATCGTGTGGTTCGGCGAGAACGGCTTTGGCGCGGGCAAACTGATCGACGCATGGCAGGCGAACGCGGCCAGTTCGGGGCTGATGTGGGATCTGACCATCGCGGTCATCGCGCTGACGGTCTGGATCATCGCCGAAACCCGCGTGCGCAAGAACTGGCTGGCGCTGATCGCCATTCCGGTATCGTTTTTCCTTGGCGTCTCCTGCGGGTTGCCGCTGTATCTGTTTCTTCGGACAAGGCCGATCACCTGATGGATCATTTCCTGTATCATAATGGCGTTCTCTGCGCCGAGGACGTTCCCGTCACCGACATTGCCGCCGCTGTCGGCACGCCGTTCTATGTCTATTCCACCGCGACGCTGACCCGGCATTTCCGGCTGTTCGACGAGGCGTTGATGGGCATGGATCACCTGATCTGTTTCGCCATGAAGGCCAACTCGAACCAAGCGGTTCTGACGCTGATGGCGTCATTGGGGGCCGGGGTGGATGTGGTCTCGGGCGGGGAATATGCCCGCGCCAAGGCCGCCGGGTTTGACGGCGACAAGATCGTGTTTTCCGGCGTCGGCAAGACCCGCGAGGAAATGCGCACCGCGCTGCTGGGCGGCATTCGCCAGTTCAATCTGGAATCCGAACCGGAAATGCGCCGCCTGAACCAGATCGCGTTGGAGTTGGGCGTTGTGGCGCCGGTCACCGTGCGGGTGAACCCGGATGTCGACGCCAAGACCCATGAAAAGATCGCCACCGGCAAATCCGAGAACAAGTTCGGCATCCCGATCGCCCGCGCGCCCGAGGTCTATGCCGAGATCGCCACGCTGCCCGGCCTGCGCGCCGTTGGCATCGACGTGCATATCGGCAGCCAGCTGACCGATCTTGAGCCCTTCCGGCAGGCCTATCGCAAGGTGGCCGATCTGACCCGCACCCTGCGCGCACAGGGGCATGATATCATCCGGCTGGATCTGGGCGGCGGTCTGGGCATCCCCTACGAGCGCTCGAATGCCGCGCCGCCGCTGCCGGTCGAATATGGTGCCATGGTCCGGCATGAACTGGCCGATCTGGGCTGCGAGATTGAAATCGAACCCGGCCGCCTGATCGCGGGCAACGCCGGTATTCTGGTGACCGAGGTGATCTATGTGAAATCCGGCGAGGGCCGCGAATTCGTCATTGTCGATGCGGCAATGAACGATCTGGTCCGCCCGGCGATGTATTCTGCCCATCACGACATCGTGCCGGTGATCGAGCCGGCGCCGGGGGCCGAGCAATCGCCCTTTGACGTGGTCGGCCCGGTTTGCGAGACCGGCGACACCTTTGCCAAGCAACGCAACCTGACGGCCATGGCCGAGGGTGATCTGATCGCCTTCCGCTCGGCCGGGGCGTATGGCGCGGTGATGGCCTCGGAATACAACACCCGGCCGCTGATTCCCGAGGTTCTGGTCAAGGACGATCAGTTCGCGGTGATCCGTGCGCGGCCGACCTATGAACAGATCATCGCCCGCGACAGCGTGCCGGACTGGCTGTAATCCGCGCGGGCGATCAAACGCCCGTCATCGCCGGTTCGTATGGCTTTGACGTGCCGGGTTTCCGCTATACCATTCCGTTACACGCAGGTTTTCTGCGCCGGATGGATATATGACCGATCTGACTGCCCTGCGATCCAAGGCCCGCGCTGATCTGGCCCGACCGCTGCGCCTGACGCGCTGGGGAATGCTGGCCGAGCGCCTAATCCGCGCGTTCTGGCCGCTGTGGTCGGTGCTGTGCGCCGCTGTGGCGCTGGCGGCGCTGGGGGTTCAGAACGCAGTGCCGTTATGGGTGGTTCAGGCAGTTGCCGCGCTGGCGCTGATCGTGGCGCTGGTGACAGCGTTTCAGGGCGCGCGGCGGTTCCGTTGGCCGACCCGGTCCGAGGTCGAAGCCCGTCTGGATCACACGCTGAAAGGCCGCCCCATTGCAACGCTGGCTGATGCTCAGGCCATCGGGGCCTCGGACCCGGCCTCGCAAGCGGTGTGGCAGGCGCATCTGGCCCGCATGGCGGCGCGCGTCAGACAGGCGCGCCCGGTGCCCGCCGATCTGCGCCTGTCGCGCTATGACGCGCTGGGCCTGCGCTATGTCGCGCTGACCGGGCTGATCGCGGCAGGGCTGTTCGGGTCGGTGGCGCAAATAGGGTCGGTCTCGGTTCTGCCGGGCGGCATGGGCACGGCGGTGGCCGGTGGCCCGGCATGGGAAGGCTGGGCCGAGCCGCCCAGCTACACCGCGCTGCCGACGCTGTATCTGAACGACGTCCCGTCTGGCGCACTCAGCCTGCCCGAGGGCACCCGCCTGACCCTGCGGTTCTATGGCGACAGCAAGCGGCTGGGCTTGTCTCAGGACGTGGCCAAGGCCGCGCCGTCCGACGATCCGGCGGCGGGAAACAGTTTCGAGTTGGAACGCTCGGGCCGCTTGTCGGTGCAGGGGCCGGGCGGGCGCGATTGGCAGATATTGATGCATCCCGACCTGCCGCCCAAGGTGACGATCACCGGTCTGGCCACCCGCGACGCCGAGGGTAAGATGGAGCTGCCCTTTGCCGCCAGCGACGATTACGGCATCACCGGCGGCCACGCGGTGATTACGCTGAACCTTGCGCAGGTCAGCCGTGATCATGGCTTGGCTGCGACCCCGGACCCGCGCGAGTCGCTGGTTCTGGATCTGCCGCGCCCCTTGCGGGCGGACCGGACCGATTTCGAGGATTTCCTGATCGACAACCTCAGCCAGCATGCCTGGGCCGGGCTGCCGGTGACCGTGACGCTTGAGGTCCGCGACGCGCGCGGGCAGGCGGGCCTTTCGCCAGCCGAGGATATGATCCTGCCGGGTCGCCGGTTCTTTGACCCGCTGGCAAATGCCATCATTGAACAGCGTCGCGATCTGCTGTGGACCCGCGACAATGGCCGCCGGGTGGCGCAGGTTCTGCGCGCGATCAGCGCCCGGCCCGACAGTCTGGATATCCCCTCCAGCGCCTATCTGAAATTGCGCGCTGCCATTCGCCAGCTTGAGGCCGGGTTGCCGGACGGGCTGGGCGATCAGACCCGCGATGAACTGGCGCTGGCGCTGTGGGATCTGGCGCTTGAGCTGGAACTGGGCGATCTGAACGACGCCCGCGCCCGTCTGGACCGCGCGCAGGACCGTCTGTCCGAAGCGATGAAGAACGGTGCCAACAAGGATGAGATCGCCGCGCTGATGCAGGAATTGCGCGAGGCGATGCAGGACTATCTGCAACAATTGGCCGAACAACAGCAGGGCGACGATCAGCAGTTTTCCGAAAACGATCCGAACGCGCAGACCCTGTCCGCCGATCAGTTGGAACAGATGCTGGCGCGGATTCAGGACCTGATGGAACAAGGCCGGATGGCCGAGGCGCAGCAGTTGATGCAGGAACTGGCGCAGATGATGCAGAACATGCGCGTTACTCAGGGCGACGGCCAGAATGGCGATGGTCAGGGCAATGGCGCGCGCGAGGGGTTGCAGGAAACGCTGCGCGATCAGCAAGACCTGTCCGACGACGCGTTCGGCGATCTGCAACGCCGCTTTGACCCCGATGGCACGCCCGCGCCGGGGCAAGAGGGCGATGCCCAGCGTCCGGGCGGCGATCTGGCGGATCGGCAAGAGGCGCTGCGCGATCAGTTGCAGGAATTGCAGCGCGCGATGCCGGGCTTGGGCGGTGAAGAGGGCAAGGCCCTGCGCGAATCGCTGGATCAGGCCGGGCGTGCGATGGACCGCGCCGAAGACCGCCTGCGCAATGACGATCTGGCCGGCGCGCTGGACGATCAGGCCGAGGCAATCGACGCCCTGCGCAACGGCATGGGTGCCATGGACCGGGCGCAGGCACAACGGCAACAGCAGCAGGGCGCGCAAGGGGCCGAGAACGGGCAGGGCGATCAGGGCGGGCGCCGCGATCCGCTGGGTCGCAATGGCGGAAACGGTGCCGACGAGGGCGACACGCGCAGCGGTCGCCGCCACGAGGCCCGAGATCAGGAACGGGCGTTGGAACTGATGGACGAAATCCGCCGCCGCGCATTGGACCGCACGCGCCCCGAGGCCGAACTGGATTACCTGAAACGCCTGCTGGACCTGTTCTAGGTCAGCTGCCGGTGCCTTTTTGCAGCAGGCCGGTGGCATTCGTCATCACCCGGGTCACCGCGTGGTTCAACCCGCCGCGCAGATCGTTCACCACCGCCACATAATTGCTAAGCGCCGGGGCCGCGCCGGGATACAGCGTGGCGATTTTCGGCGCGGTCAGATAGACCGCCGCCAACAGCGCCCCGGCCAAGACCACGATGCCAAATCCCAAACCAAAGCCGCCGCGCCGCCGGGGCAGCGGATCGTTTTCCAGAACGGCCTCGCTGATGCCACTGGCCTTGCGCTCGGACGTGGCGCGCAGGGTCGAGTTGATTTCTTCGATATCCGGCAGCAGATCGCGCCGGGCACCGGGTTTCGAGGGCTTTTCGGCCTCGGGCGAAATCCCGCGCAGCCGGGCGACGCGCTCTTTCAAACCGGCGGCGGCGCTGGTCGTGGCAGCGGATTCATCAAGCCCAAGATCGGCCTGAAACTCCAACGGGTCGCCGCCCATGATTTCGGCGCGGCGGGCCTGAGTTTCGCGCTCAGCCTCTTCGCGCAGAACTTCGAGGATGCTGTCATCCAGCGCCTTGCGTTTGGGGGCGGGCGTGTCTTCGCCACCGTCTTCGAATTCCTGTTCCAGCTCGGCGGTCAAAGCGGCTTCGAACTCATCCGGTTCGACCTCGTCGCCATCGTCGTCGAACGCATCGTCGAACTGGTCATCGTCCTGATCTTCGGGTTCGTCTTCGAACGCCTCTTCGATCTCGGCTTCGGCCTCGGGTTCGGCTTCGAATTCGTCCTCGAACTCATCTTCGATCGGGGCGGTCGCGGGCGGTTCCTCGGCGCCGGGGCCGGGCTGAAACCATGTATTGCCGCAGTTCGAGCACTGGACATCACGTCCCTCGGCGGGGATCACTGCATCGTCGACCTCATATTGCGCATCGCAATTCGGGCAAATCAGCCGCATAGTAACCCCGTTTCAACCCTGCTCATCAGTCTTTTGTTACATCATGTTGTAACACGCAGTCCGAAATTTCAAAGCCTTTGCAGGTCTGCGTGATTGAAACCAAGCGTCCACTGGGGCAAAACAGCCGCAATAGGCAGTGGAGACAGGCGTGATCGAGCTGGACAAAGTGGCCCACAGCTATGGTGGAGGCGATCTGTTGACCGATGTCAGCCTGCGCCTTGCGCCGGGGTCGTTCCACTTTCTGACCGGCCCGTCGGGCGCCGGGAAATCCACCTTGCTGAAATTGTGCTATGGCGAGTTGCTGCCAAGCGCCGGGCAGGTGCGGCTGTTTGGCCGCGATGTGCGGCAGATGACCCGCGACGACGTGGCCCGCTCGCGTCAGCGGATCGGCGTCGTGCATCAGGACTGTCAGTTTCTGGACCACCTGTCGCTGGCCGAAAACGTGTCGCTGCCGCTGACGGTTTCGGGCCGCGAGGCCGAGGCAGGCGACGATAATCTGAGCGAATTGCTGAATTGGGTCGGGCTGTCGCGTCAGGCCGACGCCTTGCCGCCGCAACTGTCGGGCGGCGAACGCCAACGCGCGGCGCTGGCGCGGGCGGTCATCATGGGGCCGGATGTCATTCTGGCGGATGAGCCGACCGGCAACGTCGATTGGGAAATGTCGCTGCGGCTGATGCAGTTGCTGGTCGAGCTGAACCGGATGGGCAAGACCATCCTGATCGCCACCCACGATCTGAACCTGATCCGCGCCGCCAAGGCGCAGGTCGCGGCGCGGGTGTTGCGGATCAAGGATCGGCGCTTGCATCTGGCGGGGGCGAATCTATGAGCGCGCTGGGCAAGACCGTTCTGGCGCTGGTGATCGGCGATGTTCAGGCCGATCGCGTGGTGCCGCCGACCGGGTTCACCGTGCAGCTGACCGTATTCACCTCGGCGGCGATGGCGTTTCTGGCGGTGTTCGCGCTGGCGCTGTCGATGGCCTCGGGGCGGCTGGCGGATCGCTGGGCCGACGCGCTGGCGCGGACGGCGACGGTGCGGATCTCGGCCCCGCAAGGGCAGATGCAGGCCCAGACCGACGCGGTGATGGCGATTCTGTGGACCACGCCCGGCGTGGCCGATCCGCGGGTTCTCAGCGCCGAAGAACAACGCGCCCTGCTAGAGCCGTGGTTCGGCCCCGATCTGCCGGTGGACCGGCTGCCGCTGCCGCAACTGATCGAATTGACCGAAACCGAGGACGGGTTTGATGCCGAGGGCCTGCGCCTGCGGCTGGCGGCCGAGGCGCCGGGCGCGGTTCTGGACGATCATTCGCGCTGGCGCCGGCCCTTGGTGCGGGCAGCGGATCGGCTGAGGTTGCTGGGTCTGGTCTCGATCGGCTTGATCGCGCTGGCGACGGCGGCGATGATTACCCTGTCGGCCAATGCGGCGCTGTCGGCCAATGCGCAGGTGATCAAGGTGCTGCGGCTGGTGGGGGCGCGCGACGTCTATATCGCCCGCGCCTTCGTGCGCCGGTTCAGCGGTCGCGCCCTGTTGGGGGCGGCGGTCGGCACGGCGTTGGGCATGGTGGCGGTGGCGCTGTTGCCGGGGGCCGATCCGGCGGGCGGGTTCCTGACCGGGCTGGGCTTTCACGGCGCGGGCTGGATCGTGCCGCTGCTGATTCCGCCGCTGGCGGCCTTTGTTGCATTCTGGGCGACCCGCATCGCCGCGTTTCGCATGTTACAGGAGATTACCTGATGGCTTATGGCTGGCGCTGGCTGAGATCGCTGCTTTTCATCGCTCAGATGTATCTGATGATGCTGGTCTATGGCCTGCTGTTCATCCTCCCGGCGATGCTGTCACGGGACTGGGCGTTTCGCGGTGTGCATGCCTATTGCCACTGGGTGCGCTGGACAGCGTCCTGGATGGTCGGGCTGCGCTCGGAAATCCGGGGCGAGGTGCCGGACGACGAGGTTCTGGTCGCCTCAAAGCACCAGTCGTTCTTTGACATCATCCTGATCGTGTCAGTGCTGCCGCGCCCGAAATTTATCATGAAGAAATCCCTGACCCGCGCCCCGATTCTGGGCTGGTATGCCAAGCGCATCGGCTGTGTGCCGGTCGATCGCGGCAAGCGCGGGCAGGCGATCAAGACCATGGTCGCCGCCGTGCACGAAGGGCGCCAGCAGCCCGGCCAGTTGATCATCTATCCGCAGGGCACGCGCGTCGCGCCCGGGGTCGAGCGGCCTTACAAGATCGGAACCGGCGTGTTGTATGCCCAGTTGAAAGAGGATTGCGTCCCCGCCGCGACCAATGTCGGCGTGTTCTGGCCGCGTCGCGGGATCTATCGCAAACCCGGTCTGGCAGTGGTCGAGTTTCTGCCGCGCATCGGCTCGGGTCAGCCGATCGACGCCTTCATGGCCGAGCTGGAGCATGTCGTGGAACATGCCTCGGACGCGTTGATGGCCGAAGCCGGATTTAAGGTGAAAGCCTAAGCCAGGGTCGGCAGCCGATCAGGCAGCCAGACCCTTGCTGCCGATCGACAGGAATTTCTGCCGCCGGTCCTGAATCAGCCCCTTGCGGTCCTTGCCTTTCAGATCGCCCAGCATCGCCGACAGCGCGCTGCCGACCGATTTGATCGCGGCGTCGCGGCCGCGATGGGCGCCGCCCAGCGGTTCGGTGATGATGCGGTCGATCACGCCCAGCTTGTGCAGGTCCTGCGCGGTCAGGCGCAGCGCCTCGGCGGCCTCGCGCATCTTCTCGGCATCCTTCCACAGGATCGAGGCACAGCCCTCGGGCGAGATCACCGAATAAACCGAATGTTCCAGCATCGCCACGCGGTTGGCGGTGGCAAAGGCCACGGCCCCGCCCGATCCGCCTTCGCCGATCACGACGCTGACCAGCGGCACGCCGATCTCAAGACATTTCTGGGTGCTGCGGGCGATGGCCTCGGACTGGCCGCGTTCCTCGGCGCCTTTGCCGGGATAGGCGCCGGGGGTGTCGACCAGCGTGATAACGGGCAGGTTGAACTTGTCGGCCATCTCCATCAGGCGGATCGCCTTGCGATAGCCTTCGGGGCGGGCCATGCCGAAATTGCGCTCGATCCGGGTCTTGGTGTCTGACCCCTTTTCCTGACCGATCACCACGACCGGCTGATCGTTGAACCGGGCCAGACCGCCCATGACGGCGTGGTCATCGGCAAAATTCCGGTCGCCGGCCAGCGGCGTATATTCGGTGAACAGCGCCTGAATATAGTCCTGACAATGCGGGCGGTTCGGGTGGCGGGCCACCTGACATTTGCGCCACGGGGTCAGGTGGGCATACATTTCCTTCAGCAGGTCAGCGGCTTTCTTGTCCAGCGCCGCCGCCTCTTGCTTGACGTCCATCCCGGAATTGGACGCCGCCATGGCGCGCAGTTCTTCGGCTTTGCCTTCGATTTCGGCCAAGGGCTTTTCGAATTCGAGATAGTTCATCAGGGTGCTCCTGCTGGTGGTCGTGGATTATATGACCTGAGGCCAATGCTTTTGCAACCGATGCCGCGAAGGCAGTGCCGCCGGAATGAAAAAAGCTGGAAATACCGGAAAAAACGAGATTCTGCGCATCGCCCCAAGGGGATGCGCCGCGCCGGATGATCCGTTGGCCGATCTGTTTCGACCCCGGAAATGAAAAACGGGGCCACGCGGGCCCCGTTTTCCTGAGTGCTGTGCGAACGGCTTAGCTGTTCGCGGCGATCAGTTCCGACTGGGCCACGATCACCTCGGCCTGCTTGATGCTGGCGATGTCGACCAGACGGCCCTTGTAGACGGTTGCGCCTTCGCCATTGGCCTTGGCCTGTTCCATCGCGGCCAGAATCTCGCGGGCCTCAAGCACGGCTTCTTCCGACGGGGTGAAGACCTGATTGGCCAGCGCGATCTGTTTCGGGTGAATCGCCCATTTGCCGACCATGCCCAGCGTGGCCGAGCGTTTCGCCTGTGCGATAAAGCCTTCGTCATCCGAGAAATCGCCGAACGGGCCATCGACCGGCAGAATGCCGTGGGTGCGGCAGGCGGCGACGATGGCGGCTTGCGCCCAGTGCCACGGATCGGACCAATGCTTTACGCCGTCGCGCAGCATGTAATAGTTTTCCTGCGTGCCACCGATGCCGGTGGTCTGCATCCCCATCGAGGCGGCAAAGTCGGCGGCGCCAAGGCTGATGGCCTGCAGGCGCGGGCTGGAGGCGGCGATGGCCTCGACATGGGCGATACCGGCGGCGGATTCGATGATGACCTCGAACGAGATCGGCTTGGTCCGGCCCTTGGCGCGCTCGATCGCGGTGACCAGCGCATCAACGGCATAGACGTCTTCGGCACAGCCGACCTTGGGGATCATGATCTGATCCAGACGGTCGCCCGCCTGTTCCATCACATCGACCACGTCACGATACCAATAGGGCGTGTCCAGACCGTTGATCCGCACCGACAGGTATTTGCTGCCCCAATCGACGGTGTTGATCGCCTCGATCACGTTGGCGCGGGCGCTGTCCTTGTCCGAGGGCGCAACCGAATCTTCAAGATCAAGGTTGATGACGTCGGCGGCGCTGGCGGCCATTTTGGCGAACAGCTTGGTGTTCGAGCCGGGGCCAAACAACTGACAGCGGTTGGGGCGGGCCGGGGCGGCGGGCTGAATGCGAAAGCTCATAGGCTGTCCCTTTGGTAATGATGTTACGTTTGCGTTCCGGCATTCGATAGAATATTGCGTGGGTCGCTTCAAGTCTTGATTTGCTGCAATCGCATCATTGCTGCCGCGTCGCAGCAAGGATTCGCGCCCTGCCGATCCCGCCCGCACACGATTTTCCCACGGAATGCCCGGTCCGGCGCAGGAAATTGCGCGGCACAGCCCGAAGCCTGAGCAGATTCGGAACACCTTTCCGGCGCACGCGCTAGCTTGGTCGTAACGCTTTTATGACCGCAGACAGGACCGCCGAGATGATCAAAACTCCTTATCTTCTGTTTCTGGGCGACGCGCCCGATCCGCTGGCCGCCAAGGTGGCGCAGGGCATTCGTGACTGGCGGCCGGAAAACGCTGTCGGCCAGTATCGGATGCCGGGCTGTCAGGCCGATATGCGCCTGCCCGACATGACCTTGGCCCAAGCCCGCGCCGCCGGGGCGCAGACCTTGGTGATCGGGGTCGCCAACCGGGGCGGGGTCATCAGCCCGGCTTGGAAAAAAGTGCTGATCGCGGCGCTGGAAGAGGGGTTCGATCTGGCCTCGGGCCTGCACAACCTGCTGCGGGACGAACCCGATCTGGCCGCTGTGGCGGCCGCTTGTGGTCGGCAATTGCACGATGTCCGGGTGCCTTCGGTCGCCTATCCGATCGCCAATGGCGAAAAGCGGACCGGCAAGCGCTGCCTTGCCGTGGGCACGGATTGCTCGGTCGGCAAGATGTATACCGCGCTGGCAATGGACCGGGTGATGCAGGCGCGGGGGATGAAGTCGACCTTTCGCCCCACTGGCCAGACCGGGATTCTGATCACCGGCGATGGTGTGCCTTTGGATGCGGTCGTGGCCGATTTCATGGCCGGGGCGGTGGAATGGCTGACCCCCGATAACGACCCCGACCACTGGGACATGATCGAAGGGCAGGGCAGCCTGTTCCATGTCTCGTATTCCGGCGTCACCATGGCGTTGATCCACGGCGGCCAGCCCGACGCGCTGATTCTGTGTCACGAACCGACCCGCACCCATATGCGCGGCTTGCCGGGCTATGATCTGCCCAGCCTTGAAACCCTGCGCGACACCGCGCTGCCGCTGGCGCGGATTGCCAATCCGGCCTGTCAGGTGGTGGGGATTTCGGTGAATACCCAGCACATGGACGACGCCGAGGCCCGCCGTTATCTGGCCGAGGTCGAAGCCCGCATGGGCCTGCCCGCTGTCGATCCGTTCCGCCATGGCGCAGACCGTCTGGTCGACGCGCTGGCGGCGATCTAAGGTGCGGACATGGATCTAAGCGTTACCTCTGACACCTTTCGATTGGCGCAAGCCTTTACCATCTCGCGCGGATCGAAAACCGCAGCCGAGGTGCTGACCGTGCGCGTCAGCAATGGCGCGCATCAGGGCTGGGGCGAATGCGTGCCCTATGCCCGTTATGGTGAAACACTGGACACGGTCCGGGCACAAATCCTGACCGCACAGGGGCTGGACCGCGCGGCGCTGCAATTGGCGCTGCCTGCGGGGGCCGCCCGAAACGCGGTCGATTGCGCGCTGTGGGATCTTGAGGCCAAGGCGGCCGGTGCGCGCGCGTGGCAACTGGCCGGCCTGCCGACGCCGACCGCGCAGATCACCGCCTATACCCTGTCGCTGGACACGCCCGAGAACATGCGCGCCGCCGCAGCGGCGAATGCCCATCGCCCGCTTCTGAAAATCAAACTTGGCACACCCGACGACATGCCCCGGCTTGAGGCCGTGCGTGCCGGAGCCCCGCAGGCGCGGATCATCGTCGATGCCAACGAAGGCTGGAGCGCCGAGGTCTATTCCGACCTCGCCCCGCACCTGCTGCGGCAAGGCGTCGAGATGGTCGAGCAACCCTTGCCCGCCGGTGCCGATGACATGCTGGCCGAAATCGCCCGGCCGCTGCCGGTCTGCGCCGATGAAAGCTGCCATGATCGCGCATCGCTGCCGGGGTTGCGCGGCAAATACGACATGGTGAACATCAAGCTGGACAAGACCGGCGGCCTGACCGAGGCGCTGGGGCTGCGTGATGCCGCCCGCGCGATGGGCTTTGACGTCATGGTTGGCTGCATGATCGGATCCAGCCTTGCCATGGCCCCGGCGACCCTGTTGGCGCAGGGCGCGACTGTAACAGACCTTGACGCGCCGCTTCTTCTGTCCGAAGACCGCGAGACACCGCTGATTTATGACCGAACCGGGGTGCATCCGCCAAGCGCGGCACTCTGGGGCTGAGGGAGATGACCATGAGCCGCATTGTTTACCTGAACGGGGATTACCTGCCCGAGGAAGAGGCCAAGGTCTCGATCTTTGACCGTGGCTTTCTGATGGCCGATGCGGTGTATGAGGTAACGGCGGTTCTGGACCGCAAGCTGACCGATTTCGAAGGCCATGTGGCGCGTCTGGACCGGTCGCTGAACGAACTGGGCATGGCCATGCCGCTGACCCGCGACGAATTGCTTGAGGTTCACCGTGAACTGGTCAAACGCAACGATGTGGTTGATGGCGGGGTTTACCTGCAAATCACCCGTGGCGCCCCGTCGGACCGCGATTTCGTGTTCCCCGACCCGGAAACCACGCCGCAGACCGTGGTGCTGTTCACCCAGTCCAAGCCCGGCATCGCCAACAGCCCGGCCGCGAAAACCGGCATCAAGGTGATCTCGATCGAAGACCTGCGCTGGCATCGCCGCGACATCAAGACGGTGCAACTGCTGTATCCGTCGATGGGCAAGATGATGGCCAAGGCCGCAGGCTGTGACGATGCGTGGATGGTCGAGGATGGCAAGGTCACCGAGGGCACCAGCAACAACGCCTATATCGTCAACGGCAACAAGATCATCACCCGTGAACTGAGCCACGACATCCTGCACGGCATCACCCGTGCCGCCGTGCTGCGCTATGCCCGCGAGGCCCAGATGGAAGTCGAAGAGCGCGCCTTTTCGATCGCCGAGGCACAGGCCGCGGACGAGGCGTTCATCACCTCGGCCTCGACCTTTGTCATGCCGGTGGTGGAAATCGACGGTGCGAAAATCGGCACCGGCACGCCCGGCCCGGTCGCAGCGCGCCTGCGCGAGATCTATCTGGACGAAAGCATGAAAGCGGCGATCTAAGCGTCCTCAGCGTTTGGTATAGCTATAGGACAGGCAGCCGGTTTCGGGATCCAGACTGCGATCGACGTTTTCGATCATCCAGGGCAGATCCTCGAAATCGGCGCAGACCTGATAGGCTGTGTCTGACACTTTCTCATAGCGATATGGGGTGCCGGTATAGGGATCGCCGATGCGCAATTCGCGTCGGCAGGCCTCGAACGGGGCCAGCGTGTCGGGCAGGGTTTTCGCCTGAGTGTCGGCAACGCAGCGCACGAAGGTGCTGATTTCGCGCAGGTCGGAAAGCCGGGTCTGGTCACGTTTCTCGGTCCGGCCTTTCATCGGCCCGCCGACCGTAGCCAGCCCCGCCACCACCAGCGCGCCGACAAGGGCCGCGATCCCGATTTGAACAACGGTACTAGTGCGCATCTTCGGCCTCGTTCATCTCAATTCGGAAATAGGCAAAGACCAGTCCGGCGGTGATCGCCACAAGGGCAGATTTGCTGAAGAACCGCGCGGTCAGGTCGCCGTTGAGCAGCGCGTAGATCACCGCGATCAGATCGCCCAGCAGCGCGATCGAGGCTAGAAACAGCGTCACATAGCCGAACCATTTGCGTACGGCCGAGCGCCGCCGCGCCAGATCCTTCCGCGTGGCCCGAACCGCGCGGATGTTCAGGATCAGGAACAGCGGGAAGAACACCACCAGCATCGAGATCGCCCACCGGACGCTGCCGATACTATAGCCGCGCCGCCAGCCGGTAATGTCGGGCAGCCACAGATTGATCAGTTCGAACCCCAGCGTGGTGATGTTCCACGCCGTCATCGCCAGCGCGATGAACATCATGGCGTAAAAGAACGCCTCGGCGGCCGAGACATAGGGCCGGGGCCGGGGCACGGGCGGCACGAAATCGCCCTCGGCCCATGAGGCCAATGCGCTTGAAATCTCAGACGGCGCCCAGCCGGATTGTTTCAAAACCGTTTGTATCTGGTCACGCGAGTGCCCCTGTTTCAGGGCCTCCGCGACAAATTGCGTCAATTGCTCAGTCGGTCGCATAAGTGTCCCTCCCTTCGCCAGATAAGGGAAAAAGGATACGTGGCCCGTGCAGGCGGGCTATGATTCAAATCAAGTCTTGTCGGTGACGTTTTCCTTGAACGCGACCTCGAACGCCGCTTGTTTTTCCGGGCTGGCTTCGGTCTGGAATTTGGCGCGCCAATCTTCATAGGGCATGCCATAGAACGCCGCGCGGCCTTCGTCCTTGGTCATCGGGATGCCGCGTTCATTGGCGGCTTCCTGATACCAGCGGCTCAGGCAGTTGCGGCAGAACCCGGCAAGGTTCATCAGGTCGATGTTCTGAACATCGGTCCGGTCTTCCTGCAGGTGCTTTTGCAGGCGGCGAAAGGCGGCGGCCTCAAGTTCGATGCGGGTCTGGTCGTCCATTGGTGTCTCCTTCAAAGTCCGGTTTTCGGCAGCACTTCGGTCAGAATTGCCGCCAGACGGTCAGCCCAGCCCGTTTGCTGCGCGTCGGTCTGGATCAGGTCGTTGCGCAATTCGATCAGCGCGCTGGGGCGGCCCTTGGTTTCGGCGTGGCGGTCGACGCTGTCGCCGGGCAGGTGGCCACCGTAGGGTTCGTTTTCACCGACGCACAGGTCGTGTTCCTGCCGCAGCCGCCAGATCAGCGGCCGCGCCAGCCGTTGGTCGGCCGCATGCAGGACACCGACATGCCACGGCCGGGGCGGGCGGCCGTTCAGCCGGGGTGTATAGCTGTGGATCGCCAACAGGATCACATCCTCGCGCCGGGCTGCCATGCGGTCGATCGCGTCGTGATAGGGGCGATAGAAATGGGCTTTGCGGCGCTCGATCTCGGCGGCGTCGGCGCGGGCGTTGCCGGGAATGATCGTGCCGTCATACAGTTTCATCACCAGCGTCGGGTCGTCTTCGCCCCGGTTCGGGTCGATCACCAACCGCGAGAAATTCGACAGCACCACCGGCGCGTTCAACTGCTGGCCCAACCGCAATGCCACGCCCTTGGCGCCCGGATCAAAGGCGATGTGGCGGGCCATGTCCTCGGGGTGGACGCCCAGACTGCCGCCGGCGACGCTGTCAGGCACAGTGTTTGCGGCATGGTCGCAGGTGATCAGCCAGCGGCTTGGGCGGTCCTCTCCGACGATTTCAAACGGGCGATAGGTCATCTGTCTGTCACCTTTGCGGGTCAAACCCCGATCTATGTCACCGAAGGCCAAAGCGCCAGTTGTCCTTGCGAATGTTAGCGCCTATCAATTGAACGAAACCCGCCGTTGCCAACCGGTTGCGCGCCCGCAGTAAGAGAAGCGAACGAATGAAACGCCAAAGAAACGTAAAAATCGTAGCCACCCTTGGGCCGGCTTCGAATGACTATCCGATGATCCGGGCGCTGTTCGACGCGGGGGCGGATGTGTTTCGCCTGAACATGAGCCATGGCTCGCATGATGAAATCCGCGAGCGGCACAAGATCATCCGCCAGATCGAGAAGGATACCAATCAGCCGATCGCGATTCTGGCCGATCTTCAGGGGCCAAAGCTGCGCTGTGGGGTGTTTTCCGGTGACAGCGAGGAACTGATCGAAGGTCAGGCGTTTCGCTTTGATCTGGACCCGACCGAGGGCAATGCCAGCCGCGTTTGCCTGCCCCATACCGAGATTTTCGCCGCCCTGCGCCCTGGTGCGACCCTGTTGGTCAATGATGGCAAGCTGCGGCTGAAAGTCGATGACTGCGGCCCGGATTTCGCCAATTGCACGGTGCAGAACGGCGGCACGATTTCGAACCGCAAAGGCGTCAACGTGCCGGACGTGGTATTGCCGCTGGCGGCGCTTTCGGACAAGGACCGGGCCGATCTTGAGTTCGTCTGCGAGCTGGGCGTCGATTGGGTGGCGCTGTCGTTCGTTCAGCGCCCCGCCGACGTGGACGAGGCCCGCGCGCTGGTCAAGGGCCGGGCCGCGGTTCTGTCCAAGATCGAGAAACCCGCCGCCGTCGCGGCATTCCATGACATTCTGGCGGTGTCCGATGGCATCATGGTGGCGCGCGGCGATCTGGGGGTCGAACTGCCGGTTCAGAACGTGCCCGCGATCCAGAAACGTCTGGTCCGCAGCAGCCGCGCCGCCGCCAAGCCGGTGATCGTGGCGACTCAGATGTTGGAAAGCATGATCGAAAGCCCGGTGCCGACGCGGGCCGAGGTCTCGGACGTGGCAACAGCGATCTACGAAGGTGCCGATGCGGTGATGCTGTCGGCCGAAAGCGCCGCCGGGGCCTATCCGGTGCAGGCCGTGACCACGATGCAGAACGTCGCCGTCGAGATCGAGAACGACCCGACCTATCGCGAGGTGATGGATGCCAGCCGTCTGGCGCCCAGCCCCGGTGTCGCCGGTGGCATGGTCGCCGCCGCGCGTGAGATTGCCGAAACCGCCGATATCAAGGCGATCTGCTGTTTCACCCATTCGGGAACCACGGCGGCGCAAACCGCACGCGAACGGCCGCGCGTGCCGATTCTGGCGGTGACCCCGTTCGAAAACATCGCCCGCCGCCTGTGCCTGACCTGGGGCGTGACCTGCGTGGTCTCGGAACATGTGGATCGGTTCAAAGAAGCGGTGATCTATGCCGCCCGCGCCGCGCGCGAAAAGGGCTTTGCTGACGTGACCGACCAGATCGTCGTGACCGCCGGTGTGCCGTTCAACGTGCCGGGCACCACGAACATCCTGCGGGTGGCGCCTTGTGATGAACGCTTGATTTTTCGCAACGATCCGGAATAACTCAGAATTTGAACAGTTAGTCAGGTTTTGAGTATGGACCCGGATTTTTTACTGGTGACCGGGGTGGTTTGTGGGATTCTGGCGATACCCAGCCTTCTGAACGCCTATTCCGAAAGCCGGCCTCCGCGATTGGCGGCGATGATGTTCATTGCTGCGCTGGTGCTGATCGGCTTGGCGGTGGCCAAGACGCCAGCCCCCTACCGGGTTGCGGATTTTCCCCACGTTTTTGCCGGCGTTGTGGCGCGTTTCCTGCACTAAACCCCTTGCAACACTGGGGAACCGCGCATATACGGCGCTCTCTATCCGCGTGACCGGCCGAAGTGGCATGCCGAGTCGCGCGTTAACCGTTCATCTACGAGGAGACGGAAATGCCCAAGATGAAGACAAAATCGAGCTGCAAAAAGCGGTTCAAGGTCACTGCCAACGGGCGCATCAAAACCGGTCAAGCCGGTAAGCGTCACGGCATGATCAAACGCACCACCAAGTTCATCCGCACTGCACGCGGCACCACCACGCTTTCGGCTCCTGATGAGAAAATCATCAAGTCGATGATGCCGTATTCGCGTTAAGGAGGATCGAACATGTCCCGAGTTAAAGGTGGAACCGTCACCCACGCCCGTCACCGGAAAGTTGTCAAAGCTGCGAAAGGCTATTACGGCGCCCGCAGCCGGAACTTCAAAACCGCGACGCAGGCTGTTGATAAAGCCAACCAGTACGCGACCCGCGACCGGAAGCAGCGCAAGCGCAACTTCCGCGCTCTGTGGATTCAGCGGATCAACGCCGCTGTTCGCAGCCATGACGAAGCCCTGACCTATTCGCGCTTCATCAACGGTCTGTCGCTGGCAGGTGTCGAAGTCGACCGTAAGGTTCTGGCCGATCTGGCCGTCAATGAACCCGCCGCGTTTGGCGCCATCGTCGAAAAGGCGAAGGCCGCGCTGGCGTAAACTCCCGCTTTTGGGAACGAATTGGAAAGCCGCGGGGCCCGTAAGGGGTGCCGCGGCTTTTTCTTTATGCGCCCGAGGGGCTGACAGGTTGCATTCAGAGCGGCCTGTGGTAGCAGAAGCGCAACGGATCAGGAGGGTCGAATGGACGATCTGAGGCAGAAATATCTGGATGCCATCACAGGCGCCGCCGACGAAGGCGCGCTTGAGGCGCTGCGCGTGCAGGCCGTTGGCAAAAAGGGCGAGATCAGCCTGAAAATGCGCGAACTGGGCAAGATGAGCCCCGAAGAACGTCAGATCATGGGCCCGGCGCTGAACGCGCTGAAGGATCAGATCAACGATGCGCTGGCGCTGAAAAAGGCGGCCCTTGGCGACGCGGCGCTGAACGAGCGGCTGGCGACCGAATGGCTGGACATCACCCTGCCGTCGCGCCCGCGCCGTCAGGGCAGCATCCACCCGGTCAGTCAGGTCACTGAAGAGGTCAGCGCGATTTTCGCCGACATGGGCTTTGCCGTGGCCGAAGGCCCGCAGGTCGAAAGCGACTGGTTCAACTTTGACGCGCTGAACATCCCGCCCGAGCATCCCGCCCGGCAGGAACACGACACGTTCTATATGCACCGCGCCGCAGGCGACGACCGCCCGCCGCATGTGCTGCGCACCCATACCAGCCCGGTGCAGATCCGCGCGATGCAGGATCAGGGCGCGCCCATTCGGGTGATCGCGCCGGGCCGGGTCTATCGCTGTGACTATGACCAGACCCACACGCCGATGTTCCACCAGATCGAAGGTCTGGCCATCGACCGCGATATCTCCATGGCCAACCTGAAATGGGTGCTTGAGGAATTCTTTACCGCCTTCTTCGGCACCAAGGTTCAAACCCGGTTCCGCGCCTCGCATTTCCCGTTCACCGAACCCTCGGCCGAGGTCGATATTCAGTGCTCGTGGCAGGACGGCACCGTGAAGGTGGGCGAGGGCAACGACTGGCTTGAGGTTCTGGGCAGCGGCATGGTGCACCCCAACGTGCTGCGCGCGGCGGGCGTCGACCCCGATGAATGGCAGGGCTTTGCCTTTGGCATCGGCATCGACCGTCTGGCGATGCTGAAATACGGCATCCCCGACCTGCGCGCGTTCTTTGATTCCGACCTGCGCTGGCTGCGCCACTATGGCTTTGCCGCACTGGATGTGCCGACCCTGCATGGGGGGCTAAGCCGCTGATGCCCGTGGTTTTCGCAACAAAGGATCGCGCCCGACCCGAGGGGGGGCGTATCACGCCCGCCCTGGGGGGCGGGTCGGGTGCGATCCGGATCGCAAGCGATCCGAAAGGTTCTATGTTTTCCTCACGCAGAGTATTGCATCGACAGAACCGTCATGCCCGTGACAAACAATGCGTCTCTTGGTCCCATTTTCCTCGTGATAAACGACTTCATAGATGGCATTTGGCCCTAAAGTTTTTCTCGAGAGATTTTGGGGTGTTATCCAACCAAAGGCCTCGGGAGGCCTGTTTAGGCCGAGGATGCCCATGAGCTTAATGGATTCTAAATCGAGAGTGCCTGCATCAATATCCGAACCGATAGCGGTGGCTAGTGGGGATAGGGGATTTGTGACCATGAGCGAATATCCTTTCCGGCAGAGTTTAGTGGGCAATTCGAATGTCCTTAAGGTGGTGCCGGGCAAATGGCATTCCAGAGTTGGCGCCAAGTCAATTCTGAAAAACGACAAGATTTCGCTCCTCAAGGAGACCGTAAAATGAAATTCACCCTCTCCTGGCTGAAAGATCAC
>NZ_JBFHDW010000002.1:0-28787 GCF_041584535.1 Actibacterium sp.
ACGTGGCCGCGCGCGACATCGCGGCGGCGGCGATCCGGGTCAGCGCAGCGTGACGTAGGCCGGGCCATCGGTCAGCGTGCCGATCCGCGCCGCCTGATAGCCGTGTTGCCTCAGCGCCTGCACCGCGCCCTCGGCCTTGGCTGCGGGAACTGCGGCCAGCAACCCGCCCGCCGTTTGCGGATCGAACAACAGCGCCACGCGCGGATCGTCCAGATCGCGGCCCGGAAACGCCAAAGCCTGTGCCGAATTTGCCGCGAACAGGGTCGAGCGCACGCCTTGCGCCGCCAATTCCCGCGCGCCCGCCATCAGCGGCACCGCGTCCAGATCCAACGCGGCCCCGCGATCCGAGGCCCGCAGGATCGTCAACAGATGCCCGCCCAGCCCATAGCCGGTGACATCGGTCATCGCATGCGCCAGCGGCGCCAGAATATCCGCCGCCCCGCCCTGTGCCTGCGTCATCAGCGCCAGCGCCTCGGCCACATCGCCCCCTGCGGCGCGGCCCTGCATCTCGGCGGCGAAAATCGTGCCGCTGCCGATCGGCTTGGTCAGGATCAAGGCATCGCCACTGCGCCCGCCGGTCAGGCCGATCGGCGTGCCGCGATGCAGGCCGGTCACGGTGAACCCCACGGTCAGTTCCGGCCCGACCGAAGTATGCCCACCCACCAGATCGGCCCCGGCGGCGCGGAATACCTCGGACGCACCGGCCATGATCTCGCGCAGCATCTCGGCCTGCATCCGGTCGCGCATCCGGGGCAAGATCAGCGTCGCCAGCGCCGCCTGCGGCACAGCCCCCATCGCCCAGACATCGCCCAGCGCATGCACCGCAGCGATCCGGGCCAGCGAATAGGGATCGTCGATAAAGGCGCGGAAATGGTCCGAGGTCAGCACCTGCGCGCCATCGCCACAGGCCAGAACCGCGGCATCATCGCCCGCGCCCCGGATCACGTCAGGCCGCACCGGCGCGGGCAGCCCCGCCAGCCCGCCGATCAGGGTCTCGGGGCCGGGCTTGGCCGCGCAACCGCCGCAAGGCGCCTGTCCGTCCTCCAGCATCTCGCGCATGCCCAGCGCCGCCAGCGGCGGCAGGTCCGGCGCGGTCTGCATCACCGGCAGATCGTGGAACTTGGCCATGAATTTGCGGTCGATCCGGTCTTTCCAGCGCCACAGCAGATCGCCCTCCAACCGCAGGCCCAGCTTGTCGGCCACCGCCCGCTTGCCACCGGTCGAGATCAGCTTCAGATAATCGCGCTGCGGCTGATAGGGCTTGCGCTGTCCGCCGATCAGATCGGCGCGCAGGTTGTGAAACAGGATCGGCGCCTCGCGCACCGCGAACACCCCGGCCTTGGGGCGCGGCGCATGGGTCAGATGGGCGCAATCGCCGACCGCATAGATCAACGGATCACCCAGCGCGCACAGATCCGGCCCGACCGCGATAAACCCGTCGACCAGATCCAGCCCGGTCTGCTCCAGCCAGTCCTGTGGCCGCGCTCCCGCCGCACCGATCACCAGATCGCCGGGCAGATGCTGGCCATCGGCCAGATCGACGCCCCCCACCACAACCCGCGAGATCCGCGCCCCGGTGCGCAGCTGAACGCCATTGGCCTGCATCCGCGCCAGCAAGGCCCGGCGCGCACCATCGCCAATATCGCGCAGCGGGCGGTCGCCGGCCTCAAGCAAGTGCACCGTGCCGGTGACGCCTTGTTGCCGCAGCCGATGCGCACAGGCCATCGACAATTCCGCCCCGGCCACCCCGGCGCCGATCACCAGAACCTGCGCGCCGTCCCGGGCGCGGGCGGCAAAGGCTTCCCACGTCGCGGCGAACGGGCCCAACGGCTTGGCCGGGATCGCGTGCGCGGTAAAGCCGGGCAAATCCGGCAAATCGGAACTGATCCCGATATCGACCGAGGCAATGTCATAAAACACCGGCGCGTGGCCGGTGACGGTGATGCGGCGGGTGTCGCGGTCGATCGCCTCGGCCCGGCCCAGCACCACCCGCGCCCCGGCGGCGCGCGCCAGTTTCACCAGATCGATCTCAAGATCGGACTGGGTGTAATGCCCGGCCACCAGCCCCGGCAACATGCCCGAATAAGGCGCGGTCGGGCCGGGGTTGATCACTGTCACCCGCACCCCCGGCAGCGGCATCATCGCCCACATTCGCAGCACCAGCGCGTGGCTGTGACCGCCTCCGATCAGCACAAGGTCTCGGGTCAGGGGAAGGGGCGCGTGCATGGGATACCTGCGGTTAAAGTGGTTGGGCGAACCCTAGCCTGCGGCTGCCAGCCGGAAAAGGGGATGCCGCGCCGCAGGCGGTCAATAGCCTGTCATCTCAAGATAGCCGCGCCCGGATTGCGCGCCGCTGATCCGCACCGGGCCTTCCCAATAGGGCGGGGTGACGCCCATCCAGGCATCGGGGTTCACCGCGTCGATCGTCACGTCGATCCCGTGCTCGGGCAGCCGCACCGCCCAAGAGACCGGCAGCTTACGCCCTGCCACCTTGTGCCACGACAAGGGCGCCATTTGCAGCGCGCCGTTGGCCAAGGGCTGCGCCACGCCATCGGCACCGATCCATGTGCCCGAGGTGAACGCCCCCGACCCCTGCCGCAGCTGGAACCCCATCAGCTTTGTGCCATCGTCGAAATGCAGCGACACCCAGTCCCAACCGCTTTGATCCGCCGCCAAGGGTTGCGAGGACCACTCGCGATCCAGCCACGCCTGCCCGGTCACCTGAACCGGCCCCTCGGGCAAGGACAGCGTGCCTTGCACCGCATAGCCGGGCTGGGAATAGTAATAGCTGGCCTGCCCGGTCTCGGACTTCACCGAATAACCACGGTCGCCGTGCAGGGTCAGCGGGCCATCGGCCACAAGATCCAGCGTATAGGTAAACCCGGTCCCCGCCGCGTGCACCGACAGGTTGGACAGGTCCGGCCCGGCCATCTGCCAATCGTCGATCCATGCCTCGAACGGGTCCGCCGTGACCCCGGCCTGCCCGATCCCGCCCCGCGCCGCGCGCTCGGCCGCAAAATGGCGGTCAGGCGTGGTCAGGCCGGCATGAGCGAACCAGATTTGCGGGCTGGACCAGCCGGGGCCGTCCTGAGGCGACAGGGCGGTTCGAAACAGCGTCCATTGCACGCCATAATCGCGCCCGTCCGCGCCGGTCAGGTTGGCGGTCAGATACCACCACTCGATGCGAAAATCGGGGTGGGCGCCGTGATCAACGGGAAAGCTCAGGACATGGCCGCGCCGGGGCGTGGCAAAGCCATCGCCGCCGGACCCCAGCCCGGCAAAGCCCTGTGCCTGCGCCAGCGAGACCCAGATCAGGGTCAGGAGAACGGCCAGCCTAGCGCTCATGAGCAAACACCTTGACCAGATCGGCCGGGGCCATCCGCGCCAGCCGGATCGCCGGCCACAGCGCCGCCAGCCCGCCCGCCAGCAGCGCCAGCGCCCCCAGCCGCAGCCAATCCGCCGGGAACACATGCATCGGCAGTTGCCAGCCAAACGCCGCGACATTCACCACTTCAAGCAAGGCCCACGCCAGCGCCAGCCCGACCGGCACCGCCAGCACCAGCACCAGCGCCGACAGCATCAGCGCCCGCAACAATTCCAACCGCGCCAGTTGCGCCCGCGTCAGCCCCAGCGCCCAGACCGGCGCCAGTTGTGGCAGCCGCATCTGCGCCAGCGTCAGCAGGCTGAGCAACAGCGCCAGCCCCGCCACGCCCAGCGTCAGCACGTTCAGCGCGGCGGTGACGGTGAAGGTGCGCTCGAACACGCCCAATGAGAACGCCTTGATCGCCGCCTGATCGGTGACGTTATCGGCGGGCAGATCAAAGGCCGCGCGCACCTCGCGCGCCAGCGCTGCCGCCTTGTCAGGCGCGATGCGCACCGCATGGCGCAGCCGTGGCACATCCGGGAACAGCGTGGTCAACAGATCGACGCCGATCATCACCTGCCCCTGCGGATTGCCATAATCGGAATAGACCCCGACCACCCGCAGCCCCGCCTTGCCCGGCAAGGCCAGCGTGGCGCCCGGCCACAGGTTCTGCCGCCGCGCCAGTTGTTCATTCACCAGCACCCCCGAACCGTCCGCCAGCGCCGCCCAGACCCCCGGTGCAGCGGCGATCAGCGGCCAGTTATCGCGATAGGCCTGATGATCGGCGATGCCGTAAATCCGCACCGGCGCCCCCAGAACCGGGCGCTCGACCGACCAGATCGGCAGCACCGCATCGGCCCTTTGCGTCAGCCAGTCGCGCAGTTGGACGGCCTGATCTTCGGTCTCGGCGCGGATATACAGTTCCGAGGTCAGGCGCTGGTCCAGCCAGCCGGTAAAGGTCAGGCGAAAACTGGCGACCATGGTGCCAACGCCGATATTCGCCGCCAGCGCCAACATCAGCGCCATCAGCGCCAGCGACAGCCCCGGCAATTGCTGGCGGGTGTCGGCCCAGAACCATTGCGGCAGCGGACGGCGGGCCAAACGCGCCGCTCCGGCCAACAGCGCCGCCAGCAGCGATGGCAAGGCCAGGGCCGCGCCCAACAGCATCACCCCCAGCAACGCGAACCCGGCAACGATGCCCTGCCCCCAGCGGGCCAGCGCAAGCGCCGCGATGCCCAAGACGGCCGCCACCAGCATTTGCAGCACCCGCGCCCGGGCCGAGGCCCGCGCCCACGCCCTTGGCTGAGCCGGGGCAAGGATCGGCATATGCCACAACCGCCACAGGCTTTGCGCCGCAGCCGCCGCCGCGCCGACCAGCGCGATGCCGATGCCACCCAGCCACCATGCCGGGCTGAGGGTTAGCGCCCCGGCGACCTCGGCCCCGTACAGGCCTCGCAGGGTCGCCGCCACATCCGGCAACAGCGCCGCCGCCACGCCATAGCCCAGCGCCACGCCGATCACCCCGGCGACCAGCGCCAACAGTGCCACTTCGACGGCCAGCAACAGGCACAGCGCCGCCAGCGGCAGGCCCAGCGCCCTGAGCGTGCGAAAGATCGGGCGGCGTTGTTCGAACCCCAGCCCGATCGCGGCATGAACGATGAACAGGCCGACGGCAAACGACAGCAGGCCAAAGGCGGTCAGGTTCAGGTGGAAACTGTCAGTCAGCCGGGCGATGTCGCCTCCGGCACGCGGGGCGGTCAGGACCAGCCCCGACGCGATGGTCTGAACCGGCGGCAAGCCCGCGCCCACCTCGGGCGGCAGCACCAGCGCGGTCAACTGGTCCGGCATGTTCAGCAACGCCTGCGCGATGCCGATATCCATGATCAGCAGACCGGGCAGTGCGCCCTCAAGCCCCCGCAGCGGCGGCAGGCCGGGCTGATCGCCCAAAGCGGCGACGGTTTCCGGCGCGCCAAAGGCCAGACCCGGCGGGCGGATGAACGCGGCGAAATCGGCGGCGCTGGCTCGCATCCCGGCGGGGGCAACGCCTTTGGGTGCGGTCACCGGATCGATGCCCAGCACCCGCCATGTGTCCTCGCCCAGCCGCAACCGGCCCTCGATCATCGGCGAGACCGGCCAGCCCGCGCGCCGCAGCGCCACGTAATCGGCCTGAGCCACCACCCCATCCGCCGCCGTCAGCCGGGCAAAGCGGTCTTGCCCCAGCACCGCCGCCGCCCGATCATAACTGTCCCGCGCCTGAGCATTGATCGCCTGCACCCCCGACCACAGCGCCGTCGCCAGCGCCAGCCCCAACAGCAGGCTGGCCAATTGCACCTTGTGGCGCAGCCAATGCGATAACAGGGCCGACAGCGCCGCGCGATACATCATGCCAACCGCCCATTGGCCAGATGCAGCCGGTGCGGCAGGCGCCCGGCCAACCGCTCGGAATGGGTAACCATGACCAGCGCGGCGCCGGTCTGGGCCACCAGCGACAGCAGCAGCTCCATCACCGCATCGCCGCTGGCCTGATCCAGATTGCCGGTCGGCTCGTCCGCCAGAATAAGATCGGGGCGCGAGGCAAGGGCACGGCCGATGGCGACGCGCTGTTGCTGGCCGCCGGACAGTTGCTCGGGATAGCGGTGCTCAAGTCCCGCAAGCCCCAGCCGCGTCGTCAACTCATCGCACCAGCCTGCATCAGGCCGCCCGGCCAGCCGCGCCTGAAACGACAGGTTGGCGGCGACGTTCAGCGATGGCACCAGATTGAAATGCTGAAACACCAGCCCGATGCGGTCGCGCCGCACCGCCGCCCGCGCCGGTTCGCGCAGGCGCGACAGGTCTTGCCCCGCCACGCAGACCCGCCCGGCATCCGGCACATCCAGCCCGGCACAAAGATGCAGCAGCGTGCTTTTGCCACTGCCGGATTCTCCGGTCAAAGCAACAGCCTGCCCGGCGGCGACCGAGAAACTCAGCCCCTGAAACAGCGTGACCCGGCCGCTGCCACGGCCAAAGGATTTCGCCAGATCGTCAACCTTCAGCGTATCGGCCTGTTGTTCCACCGCGCGCCTTTCGCCCTGATGTCCGGCCCAAGCCTAACCACATTTGCCCGCGACAGGCACCACCAGAATGGCGGGAAATCCACAGGTCTGCGTTTCCGCCGCAACGGCACGCCGGGCGATTGACATTCGCCCGGTGCAGCGGGATGTCAGGGGGCATGCTGAACCCTGTCGCGCTTTCCACCCTTGTTGCGACCGCGCGCACGCTTGCGGTGGGCGGGGTCGGCGCGGCATTGGCGGTGTGGCTGTCGCTGCCTGCGCCGTTCCTGACCGGCCCGGCGCTGGCGGTGACGCTGGCTGCGCTGGCCGGGTTGCGGATGACGATGCCCGCGCGGATGCGCGACGCGGTGTTTCTGGTGATCGGCGCCAATATGGGCGCCTCGGTCACGCCCGAGGCCCTGGCCACCGCCGCGCAATGGCCGGGCAGTCTGGCGCTGTTGGCGCTGTCGATCACGGTGATCCTGCTGGGCGGCGCCAAGGTGATGCAGCGCGCGGCGGGCATGGACCCGATGTCGGCGCTGTTGACGGCAACGCCGGGCCATCTGAGCTTTGTCCTTAGCCTGACGACCGACCACCGCGCCGACCTGCCGCGTGTGACCCTGATCCAAAGCTTTCGCGTGCTGGCACTGACGCTGATGGTGCCGGCACTGGCGCCGCTGTTGACCGACCGCGCCCTGCCGACCCTGCCTGCAAGCCCGCATGTGATGCCGGTGCCGGCGCTGGCGGTTGTACTGGTGGCCGGGCTGGCGGTGGCGGTTCTGTTCAAGCGCCTGCGCGTCCCGGCGGCGACCCTGCTGGCGGGGATGGCGGTATCGGCGCTGGCGCATGCGCTGTCGCTGACCGAGGGCCGCGCCCCGACATGGGCCGCCGCCCCGGCCTTTACCGCGATGGGGGCGTTGATCGGCACACGGTTCAGCGGCGTCACCCCACGAATGCTGCTGCAATCGATCACCGCGGCAGGCCTGCTGACCGGCTTCGCGCTGTTGGTGTCGTTTCTGGGCGCGCTGGTCGTGGCGTGGTGGTTCGATCTGCCGCTGGTCACGGCGCTGATCGCCTTTGCCCCCGGCGGTATTGAAAGCATGATCGCCATGGCCGTGCTGCTTGAGGCCAACCCGACCTTCGTCGCCGCGCATCATGTCTGGCGGCTGGTGTTCCTGACCGTTCTGTTGCCTTGGGCGGTGACCCGGATCACTCGCGCGACCTGAGCACCCGCGCCGGGCGCGCCGCCAATGGTCTGAGCGCGAAACCAAGACCGGCCAGAACCGTCACCGCCACGCCGCCAAACACGACCAGCAGCGCCGAAAGCGGCTCGAACCGATAGGTTTCCTCCATCACAAAGCGCATCACCGCCCAGCCCGAGATGCCTCCGGCCAGAACCGCAACCGCCCCGGCCGCCGCCCCCAACAGCGCCGAGCGCAAGGTGAAATAGGCCAGCACCTGCCCGCGCACCGCACCGACGGTTTTCAGCACGGCGGCCTCATAGACCCGCGCCCGCTCGCCCGCCGCCGCCGCGCCGATCAGAACGAACAGACCTGTTACCAGCGTCGCCAGCGCGCCGTAAGTGATCGCCGCCGCCAACCCGCGCATCAAGTCCGCCACCCGGTCGATCACGTCACGCACCCGGATCGCGGTGATGTTGGGATAGGTCGAGGCCAGATCGCGCAGCAGCGGCGCCTCGGTGGCCGGTTCGGCATAGATCGTCGCGATGGACGTATAAGGCGCCCCGGCCAGCGCCGCCGGGTCCATCGACATCACAAAGCCGATCCCGGCGGTCGAGAAATCAACGGTGCGAAAGCTGGAGATCATAGCGTCGATATCGCGGCCAAGGATGTTGACGGTCAGGCTGTCCCCCAGCTTCAGACCCATTTCCTCGGCTTCCTTGGCGGCGAAACTGACCTGAGGCGGCCCGGCATAATCGGCGGGCCACCATGTGCCTTGGGTCAGCACCGTGCCCTTGGGCGGCTTCGCGGAGCTGGTCACGCCCCGATCCGAGCTAAGCACCCAATGATCGCCCGCCACCTCGCGCGCCGGACGGCCGTTGATCCGGGTGATGACCCCGCGCAGCATCGGTGCCGATTGCACCCGGGTGACGCCGGGATCGCCCCGCACCCGGTCCAGAAAACCGGGCAATTGATCCGGCTGAATATCGACGACGAAATAGCTGGGGGCAACGTCAGGCAATTCGCCGGAAATGGCGTTGCGCAGGTTGGCGTCGATCTGGCCCACGGCGGCCAGCACCGACAGGCCCAGACCCAGCGACAGCACGACCGAGGTTGCCTCGCCCCCCGGGCCGCCGACCGCGCCCAGCGCCAGCCTCAGCGCCGTGCGCCCGCGCAAGGCCTGCGCCCGCGCCGCCCGCCGCGCCAGATGTTTCAGCGCCCATGCCACCACCACCAACAAGGCCAGCGCCCCGGCGATCCCGCCTGCGGCCCACAGCGTCAGCCAGGTCACCCCCGACAACACCGCCGCCGCCGCGATCAGCACCGCCAGCAACACCACCGTCACCAGTGCCACCCGCCAGCCCGGCAGCGCGAACGCGGCGCCTGCCTCTTCCCGGAACAGCGCCGCCGCGCGGATTTGGCCGCTGCGTGACAATGGCCACAGGGTAAAGATCAACGCCGTCAGCCCGCCATAAAGCGCCGCCTCGGCCAAGGGTTCGACCTGCACGCCCAGTTGCACCGGCAGCGGCAAACGTGCCTCGATCACCGGGGCCAGAAGCTGGGGCACGATCGCGCCCAGCACCAGACCGATCGCAATGCCCAGCACCGCCAGAACCCCGATCTGCATCAGGTAGGCGGCAAAGATCACCCGACTTTCCGCGCCCAGTGTTTTCAGAATGGCGATGACCTCGGTCTTGCTGTCGAGATAGGCGCGCACCGCGGCCGAGACCCCGACCCCGCCCACCGCCAGACCAGCCAGACCGACCAGCACCAGAAACGCCCCCATGCGGTTGACAAAACGGCTGATCCCCGGCGCGGCATCGCGGGCGTCACGCCAGCGCAACCCGCTGTTGCGGAACAGCGCCTCGGCCTCGGCCTGCAACGCCGCCAGATCGGCCCCACCGCCAAGCCGCATCCGATAATCGCTGTCGAACAAGGTGCCTGGCGCCAACAATCCGGCCCCCTCCAGCGCCGCCCGCCGCACCAGCGTCGGCGGACCCAGCGCAAAACCACCGCCGGCATCATCCGGCGCCCGCATCAGGATCGCTGACAGGGTGAACTCCTTAAGACCGAACTGCACGCGATCCCCGACAACCAGCCCCAGCCGGTCGGCCAGATCCCGCGCCATCACCACCTGATCCCCGGCCAAGGCCCGGTCAATCGGCATGTCAGGCGCCAATTCGACCCGGCCATACAGCGGATACAGATCGTCCACCGCCTTGATCTGGGTCAGCGCGCGCTCGGTCACCTCGCCGCGCCGGACAACTGCCATCGAGCGGAAATCGATCACCTCGGATACGGCATCGGCATGGCTGTGCATCCAGTCCAGTTCGGCGGCGCTGGCGCGGCGATAGGTAAAGGACATCTGCGCGTCGCCGCCAAGGATCATCGCGCCATTGGCCCTGAGACCATCCTCGATCCCGACCCGCACCGTGCCCACGGCGGCAATCGCCGCAACGCCCAGCGCCAGACAGGTCAGGAACACCCGAAAGCCGCGCAAACCGCCGCGCAGCTCGCGCCGGGCGATCCGGGCCGAGGCCGCCAGACTCACGCCGCGCCCTCGTCGATACGGCCATCGCGCAGGCGCACCACCCGGTCACAGCGCGCCGCCAGTTCGCGGGCATGGGTGACCAGAACCAAAGTCGCACCGTGGCGGTCGCGCAGCCCGAACAGCAAATCCATGATCGCCGCACCATTGGCGCCATCAAGGTTGCCGGTCGGTTCGTCCGCCAACAGGATATCCGGGCGCGGTGCCGCCGCCCGCGCCAGCGCTACGCGCTGTTGCTCGCCGCCTGACATCTGCGCCGGGTAATGTTCCAGCCGCGCGCCCAGACCAACCGCCCGCAATTCCTCGGCCGCGCGGTCAAACGCATCGGGCGCCCCCGCCAGTTCCAGCGGAGTCGCGACGTTTTCCAGCGCCGTCATCGTCGGGATCAGGTGGAAAGATTGAAACACCACGCCCATATGTTGCCTGCGAAACCGCGCCAGTGCATCCTCGCCCAGCGCGCTCAGATCATGACCAAGGGCGTGCACCCGGCCCGATGTGGCGCGCTCAAGCCCGCCCATCAGCATAAGGAGAGACGACTTGCCCGACCCCGACGGCCCGATCAGACCCAATGTCTCGCCCCGCGCCACCGCTAAGGTGATCCCGTGCAGAATGCCGACCGGACCGGCATTGCCTTTCAGGGTCAGCGTCACATCGCTCAGATCCAGAATTGTGTCGGCCATGGCCCGCCTTTCCCCTGTCCTGCCCCGTCGATATGGGGCCGCGCCCCTGCTGCGCAACCTCGCAACCGGGCTTTGCGCCGCTTTCGTTGCGACTGTGCCGGTTCGGGCCGATCCTGTCACCATAACCGCATTGGGCGACAGCCTGACCCAAGGTTACGGCCTGCCTGCGGAACAGGGCTTTGTGCCGCAATTACAAGACTGGCTGCGGGCGCGCGGCCATGACGTGACGCTGATCAACGCGGGCGTGTCCGGCGACACCAGCGCCGGCGGCCTGTCCCGCATCGACTGGACACTGGCCACCGAAACCGACGCGCTGATGATCGAACTGGGCGCCAACGACATGCTGCGCGGCACCGACCCAGGCCTGACCCGCGCCAACCTGATCGGCATCATCGAAGCAGCACAAGCCCAACAATTGCCGATCCTGCTGATCGGCATCGCCGCGCCCGGAAATTACGGCCCCGACTATCAACAGCAATTCAACGCCATCTTCCCGTCTCTGGCCCAAGACTATGACACGCTGCACTACACCAATTTCCTGACCGCCATCGCCGATCACGCCGAAGAGCCCGGCGCCCTGCAACGCTATGTCCAGCCCGACGGGCTGCACCCGACGGCAGAAGGCGTGGCGCTGATCGTTACCGACATCGGCCCCAGCGTCGAGGCGTTGATCGCCCTGACCGGGAACTAGTCTTTTTCTTGGAAAAAATACTCAAACCCGCCGGCGCCGCAGGCGACGGGACATAGGCTTGACCGGCCCGCCGGGCCGGTCTCGATCAGATCAGCTTACCAGTCGAAAAATCCGGCCCCGGCGCGGGCGCGCAGGTCAAGGGCCAGCATGCGACCGGCCTCGGGGCCATCGGCGATCAGGCAGGTCACCTCGTCCGCCAGACTTTCCGAGCCATCGGGCCGCAGGATCTGGCCGCGCAGACGCAGGGTGCCGCCGTCCAGTTCCGCCAGACCGGCGATCGGGGTTTCGCACGATCCGTCCAACGCTGCCAGAAAGGCGCGCTCGGCCGCAAGGCGCTGACCGGTTTCGACATGGTGGATCGCCTCCAGCATCGCGGCCACGCGGCTGTCATCGCCGCGCCGCTCGATGCCGATGGCGCCCTGTGCCACGGCGGGCAGCATTTCTTCGGGCGCGATGGCGGATTGCACGACCTCGGTCCGGCCCAGACGGTTCAACCCGGCCATCGCCAGAAACGTCGCCAGCGCCACGCCGTCATCCAGCTTTTTCAGCCGGGTCTGCACGTTGCCGCGAAATTCGACCACATTCAGATCGGGGCGATAGTTCAGCAATTGCGCCCGGCGCCGCAACGACGAGGTGCCGACCACCGCGCCCTTGGGCAGATCGGCTAGCCGCGCCACATGCGGCGACACGAACGCATCGCGCACGTCTTCGCGCGGCAGATAACAATCCAGCACCAGCCCGCCCGGCTGTTCCACCGGCATATCCTTCATCGAGTGCACGGCGATGTCGATGCCACCCGACAGCATGGCCTCTTCGATCTCTTTGGTGAACAGACCCTTGCCGCCGATCTCTTTCAGCGGCTTGTCGGCATTGATCAGCGTCATGTTGTCGCCGGTGGTCTTGATCACCACGATCTCGAACGCGTCCTCGGGCAAATCATGGGCGGCTGCCAGACGGGCGCGGGTCTCGTAAGCCTGCGCCAGCGCCAGCGGCGAGCCGCGGGTGCCGATCTTGAGGGGCGAAGCGGGGGAAGGAAGCATCTCTGTCATGCGCATGTCCATACTCGCGTCAGTTTGTCCTGACAATGCACCCGCTCTTGACATAGTGCCGCGCACGGGTGACCACCGCTTGCAGCAATAGACGGGGATGACCATGGCGGAAACCAAAAAACTGATGCGGGCACTGGCGGGCGAAGTCATGGACGTGCCTCCGGTCTGGATGATGCGTCAGGCCGGGCGTTATCTGCCCGAATACCGCGCCACGCGCGCGCAGGCCGGGGACTTTCTGTCGCTGTGCTATAATCCCGATCTGGCCGCCGAGGTAACGCTGCAACCGATCCGCCGCTACGGGTTCGACGCGGCGATTCTGTTCGCCGATATCCTGCTGCTGCCGCAGGCGCTGGGGGCCGACCTGTGGTTCGTCACCGGCGAAGGCCCGCGCCTGTCGACCATCACCAGCATGAACGAATTCAACGCTCTGAAAGGCGTCGGCGACATCGACGAGGTGCTGAGCCCGATCTATGAAACCGTGCGCATTCTGGCCCGCGAACTGCCCGCCGAGACCACGCTGATCGGCTTCGCCGGGGCGCCGTGGACCGTGGCCACCTATATGATCGCCGGGCGCGGCACCAAGGATCAGGGCCCGGCGCACAAGCTGATGGCGGAAAATCCGGCGGTGTTCGACGCGCTGATCGACCTGATCACCAAGGGCACCATTGAGTATCTGTCGAAACAGATCGAGGCCGGGGCCGAAGTGGTCAAGATCTTCGACAGCTGGGCCGGGTCGCTGAAGGGCGAGGCCTTTACCCGCTATGCGCTGGAACCGGCCAAGGAAATCATCACCGCGCTGAAAGCCCGCCACCCGAACGTGCCGGTCATCGCCTTCCCGCGCGAGGCCGGGGACAAATACATCGGCTTCGCCCGCGCCACCGGTGCCGATTGCGTGGCGCTGGACAACTCGGTTTCCGCCGATTGGGCGGCGACCAATGTTCAGGTCGATGGCTGCGTGCAAGGCAATCTGGCGCCGGACCACATGGTCACCGGCGGCCAGGCCCTGACCCTTGAGACCAAGCGCATCGTCAAAGCCTTCTCAAAAGGGCCGCATATCTTCAATCTGGGCCACGGCATCACCCCTGACGCCAACCCGGATAATGTGCAGATCATGATCGACGCGATCCGGGGCTAACGCCCCGGACCGGTCTTTGCCTTAGGGCATCTGATAGCCCGGCGTGGATTTCGAGATCGCCACTTCCTCGTCCGACATGTCTTCGGGGATGCCTTCGAACAGCGGCGTGGTCAGATAGCGTTCGCCGGTGTCGGGCAGCATGCACAGGATGACCGAGCCGGGTTCCGCCTTTTCGGCAATCTGCATGGCGATGGCGAAGGTCGCGCCGCCCGAGATGCCGGTAAAGATCCCCTCTTGCGCGGCCAGTTTCCGCGCCCATTCGATGCCGACCGGGCCGGGGATCGGGATCAGTTCATCGTAATAGTTGTTGTCGATCGCCTCTTGCAGGACCAGCGGGATGAAATCCGGGGTCCAGCCCTGAATCGGGTGCGGCTGGAAATCCGGGTGGCTGGCCGAGGGTTCGCCCGCCGCGTTGCGTTCCTGCGCGTGGCCGCCGCCGACGATCTGCGCGTTTGCCGGTTCCGACAAGATGATCTTGGTCTCGGGGCGTTCCTTGCGCAGCACCCGGCCGATGCCGGTGACCGTGCCGCCGGTGCCATAGCCCGACACGACGTAATCCAGACGCCCACCGTTGAAATCGCTTAGAATTTCCTGAGCGGTGGTGGTCTCGTGAATGTCGGCATTGGCGTCGGTTTCGAATTGATGCGCCAGGAACCAGCCGTTGGCCTCGGCCAGTTCGACCGCCTTGCGATACATGCCAAAGCCTTTTTCGGCGCGCGGGGTCAGCACCACCTTGGCGCCGAACATCCGCATCAGGCGCCTGCGTTCAACCGAAAAGCTGTCGGCCATGGTCACGACCAGCGGATAGCCCTTTTGCGCACAGACCATCGCCAGCCCGATGCCGGTATTGCCCGAGGTGGCCTCGACCACGGTCTGACCGGGTTTCAGGGTGCCGTTGCGCTCGGCCGCTTCGATGATGTTGACCGCCAGACGGTCCTTGACCGAGCCGCCGGGGTTAAAGGCCTCGGCCTTGACGTAAAGCTGCACGTGGTCGGGGGCCAGATTGTTGATCCGGATGGTCGGCGTGTCGCCAATCGTGTCCAGAACAGTGTCAAACAGGCGCCCACGCCCCGAGGTGCGCCGGATTCCAGTATCGGCCATTGAGTCGCTCCCTATTGGTTTTCACTATTGAGCAAACTCTAACACAGAGGCGCAACCCCGCGCAGGTTATCCTTGCCGCCACGCGCCGCTGGCCAGACCGTCCAGCGACCAGTCCCCGATCCGTGCCCGGATCAGCCGCAGGGTCGGGTGGCCGATGGCGGCGGTCATGCGGCGCACCTGACGGTTGCGGCCCTCGGTGATGGTCAGTTCGATCCAGCTGTCGGGCACCGACTTGCGGAACCGCACCGGCGGCGTGCGCGGCCACAGGCCCGGTGGCTCATCCATGCGGCGCGCCTTGGCCGGGCGCGTGGGGCCGTCGTTCAACTTCACCCCGGCGCGCAAGGCAGCAAGCGCGGCATCGTCGGGAATGCCCTCGACCTGCGCCCAATAGGTCTTGGGCATCTTGTTCTTGGGGTTGGCGATGCGGTGTTGCAGCTTGCCGTCATCGGTCAGCAGCAACAGGCCCTCGCTGTCGCGGTCCAGCCGCCCGGCAGCATAGACGCCGGGGATGTCGATATAATCGGACAGGGTTTGCCGATCCGACCCGTCGTTGCCCTTGTCGGTGAATTGCGACAGCACGTTGAAGGGTTTGTTGAACAGGATCAGCATGGTCTTGCGATCGGGCCGGTCAGACCCATTTCGCCAGCGGCGGCAGGCTCATCAGCACGGCATTGGCGTCATGGCCGGTTTCCAGACCGAATTTCGTGCCCCGGTCATAGACCAGATTATATTCGGCATAGAGCCCGCGATGGATCAGCTGCGCGTCCTTGTCGGCCTCGGTCCACGGCGTGTCGCGGCGTTTCTCGGTCACAGGCACAAACGCCGGCAGGAAGGCGCGGCCGACATCCTGGATAAAGGCAAAGTCGGCCTCCCAGTCGCCGGTGTTGTGGTCGTCAAGGAAAATCCCGCCCACCCCACGCGCCCGGCCCCGGTGCGGCACATAGAAATATTCGTCGGCCCATGCCTTAAAGCGCGGGTAATAGGCGGCGTCGTGGCGGTCGCAATGGTCTTTCTGAACCGCGTGGAAATGCGCGGTGTCGGCGTCATATTCGATGCAGGGGTTCAGGTCGGACCCGCCACCGAACCACCATGCGTTCGGGGTCCAGAACATGCGGGTGTTCATATGCACCGCCGGGGTATGCGGGTTCTGCATATGCGCCACCAGCGAAATCCCCGAGGCCCAGAACCGCGGATCGTCTTCCATCCCCGGCACGCCGCGCGCGGCCATGGCCTTTTGCGCGCGCTCGCCCAACTGGCCATAGACGGTCGAGACATTGACCCCGACCTTTTCGAACACCCGGCCGCCGCGCATCACGCTCATCAACCCGCCGCCCGCATCCGAGCCATCCTCGGACGCGCGCCGGGTTTCCGAGACCTCGAACCGGCCCGCAGGATTGCCCGCGAACGGGCCGCTGGTCTGGCTGTCTTCCAGCCCTTCAAAAGCCGCCACGATCTGATCGCGCAAGTCTCGGAACCACGCGGATGCGCGGGCTTTGCGGCTGTCGAAATCGTCGCTCATGAAAGGCCTCCCTGTCTTGTTCGCCGTTTGACTAGCAGCTTTGCCCAAGCCGCGCCAGACGGCCACACCCCGTCGAGTTGATTTGTCTCATGCCTCTGGAAAGCCTATATTAACCGCATCGGCTGTAAGGATTCTGTCATGAGATATCTCGCCCTCGCTTTGCTTGGCCTTCTGGCCGCCTGCGCCACGCCGCGCCAACAATGCGAAAATGCCGCCACGCAAGAGCGCGACACCGTCGGCGCGCTGATGATCGAGACTGAACAGAACATCGCCCGTGGCTACGCCATCGAATCCCATGTCGAGACCCGGCCGCGGTTCGAATTCTGCTATGTCACCAATCCTGACGGCAATATCGGACTAAGCTTTTGCAACACCGTCGAGCCGGTCGAGGTCGAACGCGCCGTGGCCATCGACCTTGATGCGGAAAAGGCCAAGCTGAAATCGCTGAAGGCCAAGTTCAACACGCTAAGCAAACAGGCCGACGCCGCGCTGGCGCAGTGCCGGATCGCCTATCCCGAATAATCAGTGCGCCGGGGCGGTGCAGGCATCCAACAGGCTGCGCCCGCCATCGACGGTCATGATCTGCCCGGTCATGAACCCTGCCGCATCCGAGGCAAGGAACTGAGCGGCCTCGGCGACTTCGCTGGGCTTGGCGATGCGCGACAGCGGTGTATGGCCGACAATGTCGTTGCGGTAATCGGAATGTTCACGCAGCGACGTTTTCAGACTGTCGCTCAGGACCGATCCAAAGGCCACCGCGTTCACCCGAATGCGTTTCGAGGCCAGCGCCACCGCCAGCGACCGGGTCATCTGGTCCAGCGCCGCGCAGCTGACCGAATAGGCCAGCAGATCGGGATGGGTGCGCCGCGCCGCGATTGACGACAGGTTGATGATCGAGCCGATCGTCCCCTCATCGGTTTCCTCGTCCTCGGCCTGTTTGATCATCCGCCGCGCGATACATTGCGACAGGCGCAGGCTGGTCATCAGGTTCTGTTCCAACAACTGCCCCATCGCGTCGTCATCCGGGTTCAGCGGGTCTGACGGCAGCATCTGACGGCTGGCATTGACCAGAATATCCACCCGCTCGAACGCGTCGATGGTGGCGGACAGAAGGTTGGCGATGGTCAGCTTTTCCCGCAGATCTCCGGCAAAATAGCGGATATTGCCCTCGGCGGCGGCTTCTTCACCGACCTCTTCGATCAGGGATTTCTCGTCCATGTCGGCGAACACCACATTGGCGTCGTGTTGGGCGAAATGGCGGGCAATCGCCAGACCGATACCGTTGGCGGCGCCGGTGATGATCGCGGTTTTGCCGGCGATGGAAAAGCTCATGCCGTTGTCTCCTGATTCTCTGCCCGCAGGTTAGTGGGTTTCATCGCCGGGGGCGAGGCGCGGCAACCGGATGGCTGGCCCGCAGGATTTTGAAACTGTTGTCGCCGGTTTCTTCGACCACGGTGCGGAACAAGGTGGCCAGGCTGCGCTCGTATGGCAGGTGGCGGTTGGCGACGATCCACAACTGGCCGCTGGGGGTCAGCATCCGCGCCGCGGCGGTCAGAAAGGCCACGCCCAGCGCCGGATCAGCCGCGCGCGAGGTGTGAAACGGCGGGTTCGACACGATCAGATCGAATTTGGCCACGGGCGCGAAGCGGGTGACGTCGGCCCAGTGGAACCGGGCGCGCGGATCGGTGATGTTTTCGCGGGCACAGGCCAGCGCGGCATGGTCGGCCTCGATCAGGTGCAATTCGGTGATGCCGGGCCGGTCAAGGATCTGCGTCGCCAGAAAGCCCCAGCCCGCGCCCAGATCGGCCACCCGGCCCTTGATCTTGGCTGGCAAGGCCGCCGCCAACAGCGCCGAGCCCCGATCCACCGCATCGGCCGAGAACACCCCCGGCGCGGTGACAAAGCCCTCGGGCATCTTGTCTTGCGGCGCGCTCCAGTCGGCGAAATCTTCCACTGCGGCGCCGGTCATCACGAACAGCTTGCCATGTGCCTTGGACAGGGCCGCTGAACATGTCGCCCGCTTGCGGCAGTCCTTGAACAGGCTGTCGATGCCATCGGTCTTCTGGCCGTCCACGATCACCGGCCCGCCCTGCACCGCCGCCACCGCACGGGCCAGCCATTGCCGGGCCTCGGCCTTGGCGCGTGGCACGAACAGCACCGCCGCCGCATAATCGCCGACCAGATCGGTCACACAGTCGAACCCCTGCCCCGCCCAAGCGTCATAATCGGGCTTGAAGCCCTGCACGATCTGCACCCGGTCGCGCGGCAGGGCCGACAGGTCAGCGCCTTCGGCGGGGGCGATCACCGCGATCCGCCCGGTTTCGGGCAGCACGGCCGCGCCGGTTTCCAGCGCCAGTGTCAAACGATCATGAGACATGGTCCGGGCCTTGGCCCTATTCCTTTTCCAGCGTGCATTGCAGCGGGTGCTGATGGCGGCGGGCGAAATCCATCACCTGCGCCACCTTGGTTTCGGCGACCTCGAACGAGAACACCCCAACCACGGCCAGCCCCTTTTTATGCACGGTCAGCATCAGCTCGAACGCCTGCGCGTGGCTGAGCCCAAAGAACCGCTCCAACACATGCACGACGAATTCCATCGGGGTGTAGTCGTCGTTCAGGATCAGAACCTTGTAAAGCGGCGGCCGCTGAGTCTTGGGCCGGGTCTTGGTGATGACTCCGGTCTCGTCCTCTGGCCTGTCCTGCTTATCGGACATTGTGGCGGGATACATGCGCACGCGGGTCCGGCTCCGTTCTGTTGCATTGGTGATGGGTTCGGGCCTCATATATAAGGCTGTCACGCATTGTGAAAAGACCCAAGGCAGGGTCAAGCGCGACCAAAGGGGAACAAATGACGGCTCAGGTCACGACAATCGGCTTTGATGCGGACGATACGCTTTGGCAGAACGAGCAATTCTTTCGCCTGACCCAAGACCGATTCGCCCGGCTTCTGGCCGATTACGCCCCGCGCGACCACCTGAACGAGCGGCTTCTGGCGGCAGAAAGGCGCAATGTCGGCCACTATGGTTTCGGCATCAAAGGCTTTGTCCTGTCGATGATCGAGACCGCAATCGAGGTCACTGACCAGAAGGTCCCGGCCTCGGTCATCGCCGAATTGCTGGCCGCCGGTCAGGACATGCTGCGCCACCCGATCCACCTGTTGCCCCACGCCCGCGAGGTGGTCACCGAACTGGCGGCGCGGCACCGGATCTTGCTGATCACCAAGGGCGACCTTCTGGATCAGGAACGCAAGCTGGCGCAATCCGGGCTGGGCGAGCTTTTCGACGGGGTCGAGATCGTCAGCAACAAGACCACCGCGATCTATGCCGAAATCTTCGCGCGTCAGGGCACCGGCGCCGCGCAGGCGCTGATGGTCGGAAATTCGCTGAAATCCGACGTGATCCCGGCGATTCAGGCCGGGGCCTGGGGCGTGTATGTGCCGCATGGCCTGACATGGGAACTGGAACACGCCGAACCGCCCAAAGACGCGCCGCGCTATCGCGAATTGCGTGACCTGGGGGAATTGCCCGACCTGATCGCACACCTGCCCTGACATCTTGAGCCCGCGCCCCGCGCCACCCCCAGATGTTGCCCCACATCAGAAAACCCGCAAAATCCATTGAAATTAGGGTGTTTTCTGCATGTCCTGCCTGTGCTAGGCTGTGCCTAACAAATCGAACCGACCCGGAAAACCGGGCGAGCAGAGGCAGAGAAGGCAGATATCGTGCAGGATTTCCGGCACCGCACCCGTATCGGGCTGATTATCGCATTTATCGCGCTTGTTTCACTGGTGGCGACGCCGGTGGCCATGGCCGCGCCCTATGCGGCGATGGTGATCGACGCCCGCAGCGGCGAAGTCCTGCATTCACGCAACGCCGATACCCGCTTGCACCCGGCCTCGCTGACCAAGATGATGACGCTCTACATCGCGTTCGAGGCAATCGAGCATGGCGAGATTTCGCTGGACACGGTGGTGACGATCTCGAAAAAAGCCGCCGCCGAGCCGCCGTCAAAGCTGGGCATGCAGCCCGGACAAAAAATCAAGCTGCGCTACCTGATCCGCGCCGCCGCGGTGAAATCGGCCAATGACGCCGCGACGGCCATCGGCGAGGCTATCGAAGGCTCGGAAGCCGCCTTTGCCCGGCGCATGAACCGCACCGCCAAGTCGCTGGGGATGAGCCGCTCGACCTTCAAGAACGCCAACGGCCTGACCGAAGACGGTCACCTGTCCACTGCCCGCGACATGACCACGCTGGGGCGGCACCTGTTTTATGACTATCCCGACTATTACAACCTGTTCTCGCGGGTCACGGCGGATGTCGGCGGCAAGACCGTCGCCAGCTCGAACCGCCGCTTCCTGACCAGCTATAAAGGCGCTGACGGCATCAAGACCGGCTATACCCGCGCTGCGGGCTTTAACCTTGTCGCCTCGGCCGAACATGGCAGCGAACGCATCATCGCCACGGTCTTCGGCGGCCGCTCGTCGGCGGCGCGCAACGCCACGGTGGCGGAACTGCTGGACATGGGCTTCAGCCGCGCCCCGACCAAGGTTGCCACCCGCGTGCCGCAACGTCCGGCCTATGTCGGCCCCGGCAGCACCCCCGCCGCGCCCACGCAACTGGCCAGCGCCACGCTTAACACCTCGCCGCATCCGCGCCCGCGCCCGGTGGCTGAACCGCCTGCGGAATTGCTGCTGGCGATGCAGGACGGGATCGAATCCGCGCTGCAAACCGCCATCGCTGAACCGGTCGCGCCCCAGCCGCCCGCCATCGACACCCAACCGCGCCCGCGCCCCGAGGGCCTGACCCTGGCCTCATTGGAACCCGAACCCGACAGCGGTCAGGAAATCGTCACCCGCGTTTCGACCTCGGGCGGGCGCCTTTGGGGTATCAATGTCGGCCGCTACGGCTCGCGCTATCAGGCCGAGCGCGTGTTGCTGCAAACCGCGCTGGTGGAAATCGGCACGCTGGATGACGCCCTGCGCAAGGTCAGCCAAAGCAGCAAGGGTTATGAGGCCAATTTCGTCGGCATGACTCAAGAGGACGCCGATCTGGCCTGTCGCCGCCTGACAGCACGCGGCAGCGAATGCTCGACCTTCGGGCCTTCGTCCTGACCGGTCTTTTCCTGGTGTAAATACTCGCGCCGCAGGCCAGATTTTTCGCAGAAAAATCTATCCCCGGCCCCGTCACGCGTCAGGGTTTCGGGCGCTCATCCCAGTCGTCGTTAAGAAAGCGCTGGCTGTCGCCTTCGGGGTCTTCGAATTGTTTGCTGCGCAGCGCCCAAAAGAACGCGACCAGCCCTAGACCGCCCAGAAACAGCGAGATCGGGATCAGGTAAACCAGCATTTCCATTCAGATCACCTCAGCCGCAGCGCGTTCAGCGATACGGTAATCGACGAGGCCGACATCGCCAAGGCCGCCGCCAGCGGCGTGGCAAAGCCCAACAGCGCGATCGGCACCGCGATCATGTTATAGCCCGCCGCGATGGCGAAGTTTTCCTTGATCCGGCGCGTGGCTTTGCGGGCGGTGATCAGCGCCTCGCCCAGCGGCGACAGATCGGCCCCCAAAAGCACGATATCCGACGCCACCCGCGCCGCATCCAGCGCCGTCGCGGGCGAGATCGACACATGCGCGGCGGCCAAGGCTGCGGTGTCGTTCAAACCGTCGCCGACCATCAGCACCCGCTGACCTTTGGCGCCAAGCGCCTGAACAAAGGCGGCCTTGTCAGCGGGCAAGGCCGAGGCCTGCCAGCTGTCGATCCCCAGCCGGGCGGCCAGATCGGCCACCGGTGCCGCCGCATCGCCCGACAACAGATGCACCGCGATCCCTTGTTGTTTCAGGGCGGCGATGGCGGTTTCCGCGCCGGGGCGCAGGCTGTCAGCAAAGGTGAATTCCACTGGCGCGGCGTCACCGACGCGCAACCATGCGGCGGTCTCGGTCCCGGCCTCGGCACCCAGCCATTCGGCGCGGCCAAAGCGCACCATGCGGTCACCCAAGCGACCCTCGACGCCGTAGCCCGGCACTTCGGTCACATCGGTGACCTGCGCCGCATTGATCCCGGCAGCCGTCGTCGCCGCGGTCAGCGCCCGCGCCAACGGATGCGCCGAACCGGCAGCCAGTGCCAGCGCCACCGACAGATCATCGGCGGTGTGGTTGGTCAGATTGGTAGCTTCGGGCGCGCCCATGGTCAGGGTGCCGGTCTTGTCGAACACCACGCTGTCAACCTCGGCCAGACGTTCCAGCGCGGTGCCGTCCTTGATCAGCATGCCCTTCTTGAACAACCGCCCCGAGGCCGCAGTGGTCACGGCAGGCACCGCAAGGCCCAGCGCACAGGGGCAGGTGATGATCAGAACCGCAACCGCGATATTCAGCGCCAGCCGCATGTCGCCCGCGCTGGCCACCATCCAGCCGATAAAGGCCGCCAGCGCCAGCAGGTGCACACCGGGCGCATAGATCCGCGCGGCGCGGTCAGCCAGCGAGGTATAGCGGTTTTTCGAACTTTCCGCGATAGCCACCAGATCGGCCATGCGGTGCAGCGAGCTGTCCTCGCCCGCCGCCGTCACGCGCACATCCAGCGGGCCGGTCAGGTTGACTTCGCCAGCGCTGACCACCTGCCCTTGTCCGGCGAACACCGGCAAGGTCTCGCCGGTCAGAAGCGAGCGGTCGATCTCGGACTGGCCAACAGTGACGACCCCGTCGACCGGCACCCGCGCGCCGGGCTTGACGCGGACGATATCACCGACAGCAAGGGCGGAAATCGCCACCATTTCTTCGCCCATGGCACCGATCCGCAGGGCGCGCGGCACTTCCAGCGCCGCCAGTTCCTCGGCCGCCGAGCGGGCAACGGCGCGGGTGCGGTGATCCAGATAGCGCCCGGCCAGCAAGAAGAACGTCAGCGACAGCGCCGCATCGAAATAGGCGTGAGAGCCCGAAAGCATGGTCTCATACAGTGACATCCCGCCCGCCAGCAGGATCGCCAGCGAGATCGGCACATCCATGTTCAGATGCCGCGCTGACAGCGCGCTCCAGGCATTGCGGAAAAACGGCTGGGCGGAAAAGGCGATGGTCGGCAAGGCAATGGCGGCGGAAATCCAGTGGAACAGATCGCGGGTTGCATCCGCAGCCCCCGACCAGATTGCCACCGACAGCAGCATGACGTTCATCATGGCAAAGCCCGAGACCGCCAGACGCATCAGGATGTCGCGCCCGGCCTTGTCGGTTGCGGTGGCCGAGATCACGCCGGGATCCAGTTCGTGCGCCTCATAGCCAAGGCCGCCCAGCACCCCGATCAGGGCGTCGGCGGTGATTTCAGGGTCGGCCTCGACCGCGACGCGTTTCAGCGTCAGGTTCACCCGCGCCGTGCGCACGCCCGGTGTGGCGTTCAGGCCGCGCTCGACCGTGGAGATACAGCCCGCGCAGTGGATTGTCGGCAAGGACAGCATCACCCGCGCCTCGGTGGCGGCGCGGGTCTGGGCCAAGGCTTCGGCGGCGGGTGTCACCGCACAAGCCGGACAGGCAGAGGGGCGTTGCGTCATCACCGCAGTCATCGGATCAGCCCTTTACGATCAGTTCCAGACGCTGGCGGAACGGCGTGCCATCCTCGGACACGGCCTCGACCCGCATCATCCATTTGCCCCGCGCCAGTTCCAGCGGGGCGGAATACCGCCCGGCATAGCCGGTGAATTCGGGACGAACGTCATCGCGGGCCTCGGTCGTGCGGCCGATCAGAACTTGCAGATCCTGCGGGGTGACAGCGACACCGTTCGGGCCGGTAAAGACAAGATGCACCTGACCGTCCGCATAAGACGGCTGGACCACCCAGCCCAGCCCGACCTGAGCTTCGCGCCGGGTGTCGAACTCTTGACTGGCGACATACGAGTTCTTGACCTCAAGCCCGGGGAACGTGTCGACGGCCAGAAAGGCCATCAACAAATTCACCCCGATGATCACCGCAAAGGCCGAGGCCACGATGATAAAGACGGTCCGGCCTGTCAGTTCCTTGGTGGCCATGGTCATTTTCCCGTTCCGTTAAAGACCGTATCGGTATGCGCCCGGTCGCCATTGCTGGTGTCTTCGACCCAGAAGCGGAACTCGGTCCGTTCGCTTTTGGCCGGATCGGACGACGCCGGCGCAATAACATAGACCCTCTGGATGCGCATCGAGTCGGCGGGCACGTTCACGACTTCGTAGAAAGTGCCTTCCAATTCGACCCGCAGAGTCGGGTCGCCTTTGACCGTAATCCGGAACGGGCGGTCTTCGCCATGTTTATTGCGCAAGCGCACGTCATAGGTGTTGCGGATCGAACCATCCGACAGCGTCACGAAGACCGGGTTGCGGACCGGCGACACGGTCATATCAATATCCGAGCGGATGAACAGCGCGACCAACAGCGCCAGACCCACAGCCGTCCACATCGAGACATAAACGATCGTGCGCGGGCGGAAGATGTGCTTCCACACCGATTTCGGGTGGTTGCCGGCACGTTCGCGGGCCTCGTCGGTCAGGGCCATATAGTCGATCAGACCGCGCGGCTTGCCGACCTTGTCCATGATGTCGTCGCAGGCATCGATACACAGCGCGCAGGTGATACAGGCCAGTTGCTGACCATCGCGGATGTCGATGCCCATCGGGCAGACGTTGACGCAGGCGTTACAGTCGATGCAATCGCCCAGTTGATCCGCATCCGCCGATTTGCGGTGCTTGCCGCGCGGCTCGCCGCGCCAGCTGCGATAGCCGACGGTCAGGGTGTCTTCGTCCATCATCGCGGCCTGAATGCGCGGCCACGGGCACATATAGATACAGATCTGTTCGCGCATGAAGCCGCCGAACACAAAGGTCGTCGCGGCCAGCACGAAAATCGTCGTATAGGCAATGGGATGCGCGTTCAGTGTAACCAGTTCGACCAGCAGTTGCGGCGCATCGGTGAAATAAAACACCCAAGCCCCGCCGGTCGCGATGGCGATCAGCAGCCACAGGATCCATTTCGTCAGGCGCAGCCTGATCTTGTGAAGGTCCCATTTGGCCTTCCACAGCCGGACGCGGGCGTTTCGGTCGCCCTCGACCCAGCGTTCGACAAGGATGAACAGGTCGGTCCAGACGGTCTGAGGGCAGGCATAGCCGCACCAGACCCGGCCCAGCGCCGAGGTAAACAGGAACAATCCAAGCCCGGCCATGATCAACAGGCCGGCAACGAAATAGAATTCGTGCGGCCAGATTTCGATCCAGAACATGAAAAAGCGCCGGTTGGCCATATCGACCAGAACCGCCTGATCCGGCAGTTGCGGGCCTCGGTCCCAGCGGATCCACGGGGTCAGGTAATAAATGCCCAAAGTAAAGGCCATCAACCACCATTTCAGGCTGCGAAATTTACCGCTGACCCGACGAGGAAAGACGGGTTCGCGGGCGGCGTAGAGTTTGGGGGAGGGGGTCTGAGTATCGGACACTTTTGTTACATCCAAAATATGTGTTGGCGGTTGTCATGTCGCATGACGGGGCTGCATAGGCTTTGACCCAGATCAAAACTGGTGACACTGTGACAAAAGGCCCACCAAGAGGTCGAAATTTAAGCAAGGGAGGGGGCAATGCACGAAAAACGCACGCCCGATTGTGCCGAAGAGTTTACCTCATCGGAAATGTCTGCGCTTGCACATCTCTATCGCGGCGAGGTCTATCGCAGCACAATCTGGCGAACCCGACTCGATACGACGACCAATTGGGCGGTTGTCACGCTGGGCGTCGCGCTGTCGATTTCCTTTGCCTCGCCCGACGCATCGCCGCTGCCGCTGCTGCTGGTCGGCATCCTGATTTTCCTGTTTCTGACGCTGGAGGCCCGGCGCTATCGTTATTTCAACGTCTGGCGCGCGCGGGCGCGGTGGATGGAGACTCATTTCTACGCGCCGATGCTGGTCGACGGGAATCTGCACACCGAAGAAAACTGGCAACAGGTTCTGGCCGACGATTATATACGTCCGAAACATCACATCGGCTTTGGCACCGCGATGGCGCGGCGGGTGCGGCGGAATTATCTGTGGATCCTGCTGATCCAGATGACCGCCTATATCGGCAAGCTGATGATCCACCCGACCTCGGCGACAAGCTGGGACGAATTCATCACCCGCGCCGATATCGGTCCGGTGCCGGGGGAATTGCTGTTGGTGGTCGGGGCGCTGTATTGCGCAGCCTGGACCTTTATGGCGTTCTGGGTCACTGGGACCGATGCCAGAAAAGCGGCGTCTCGCGGGTCGGGCGGCGCGATGGGCTAAGCCCAAAAATGACACCGGCCCCCAGGAAACGCGCGAACAGGAAGGGGGCCGGTGCGTTCAACCGGGGGCCTGAGGACCCCCGGAAGACCTTTGTTTATTCACCACCACCCAGCGAGTGGACGTAGGTCGCCACTGCGCGGATGTCGGATTCGGACAGACGAGCCTGCCAGCTGGGCATGACGCCAAAGCGGGCATTGGTCACCGTCTCGGTCAGGGTGTCGACGTCGCCGCCATACAGCCAGACCGCGTCCGTCAGGTTCGGAGCGCCCTGGAACCGGTCACCGGTGCCGTCGTCGGCATGACAAGCGGCACAGTTGTCCAGGAACACGGTCTCACCTGCGGAAGCCAAGGCAGCGTCAGCTTCTTGACCGGACAGGGTGCGCACGTATTGCACGACCTGAGCGATTTCCGCCGGTTCGAGGATCTCACCGAATTTCGGCATCTCCGAATAGCGTGCATCCGGGTCCTGCTCGTTGCGGATACCATGGGTGATGGTGGTGTGGATGTCTTCGATCGCACCACCCCACAGCCAGTCATCGTCCAGCAGGTTCGGATAGCCCGCACCCTGAACACCAGCCGCGCCCGACCCGTGACACTGGGCACACCAGGTCTGGAACACCGCTTTACCCGCGTTGACCGAATAGCTCAGCAGCTCGGGGGTGTTGGTGATGTCGGTCAGCTCAGCTGCAACCAGCTTGGCCTCGACCGGAGCATTCATGGCGTCGAATTTTGCAATATCGGCGGCCACGTTGGCGCGGGTCGAATAGCCCAGAACCCCAGGCGTTGCACCGCTGATCAGCGGCCATGCCGGATAGGCGATGGTGTAGACCAGAGCGTAAAGGATACAGGCATAGAACGTCCACAACCACCAGCGGGGCAGAGGGTTGTTGAACTCTTCGATACCGTCCCAGGAATGGCCCGTCGTTTCGACGTCGCCGGGCAGTTTTTTGTTTTCAGTACTCATGTCCGCGCCTCCTTGAAATGCGCGCCGCTTTGATCGTCGTCGCTGGCGGGTTTGTTCTCGTGCCGAAACGGAATTTCGGCACTGTCCCGGTGGGCCGGGCGACTGCCGGGCCGGTAGGCCCAGACAATCACACCGACAAAGAACGCCGTCATAAGCAGCAATACCCAGCTGTCAGCGATCTCGCGAAAAAGGGAATATGTGTCCATGTTCCCCCCCTTTACCGGCTTGCGACCGGCTCGAAGGTCGAGAAATCAACCAGCGTGCCAAGCATTTGCAGATAGGCAATCAGGGCGTCCATTTCCGAGATACCCGGCTGGCCGTCGAAATTGCGCACCTGCGCACCCGGATAGCGCTCGAGCAGACCATCGGTATCGCCCCAGGGGTCGATTTGAACCTCAAAGTCTTCAACAGCGTTTTCCAGCATTTCATCGGTATACGGGACGCCAACCAGGGCGTTGGTCCGCATGACGTCACCGACATGTGCGCCGTCGATCAGCTTGCGCTCAAGGAAGGCGTATTTCGGCATCACCGATTCCGGCACGACCGACTGCGGGTTCTGCAGGTGGTCAACATGCCACTCGTCCGAATAACGGCCACCAACGCGGGCCAGATCGGGGCCAGTCCGTTTGGACCCCCACTGGAACGGGTGGTCATACATCGACTCGGCCGCCAGGCTGTAGTGGCCATAGCGTTCGACCTCGTCACGCATCGGACGGATCATCTGGCTGTGGCAGACATAGCAGCCTTCGCGGATATAGATGTTCCGGCCCTCTAGTTCGAGCGGCGAGTAGGGGCGCACCCCCTCGACTTTCTCGATGGTGTTCTCGAGATAGAAGAGAGGGGCGATTTCCACGATCCCGCCGATGGTCACAACCAGAAGGCTGAGAACCAGAAGCAGCGTCGCGTTTTTCTCGATGACTTTATGTTTGTCGAGGATACCCATTTTCAGCACCTCCCTTATTCAGCGGGCGCCGCAACCGGGGCTTCAGCAATCGCCGGAGCCGAGGTAACGGTTTTCCACAGGTTGTAGCACATGATCAGGCCGCCAGTGACGAACATCAGACCACCCAGACCGCGAACCACATACATCGGGAACTTAGCGGCAACGGTGTCAGCGAACGAGTTCACCAAGAAACCCTGCGCATCGACTTCGCGCCACATCAGGCCTTCCATGATACCGGACACCCACATCGCAGAGGCGTAAAGAACGATACCGATCGTCGCCAGCCAGAAGTGCCAGGACACCAGGCTGAGGCTATACAGCCGCT
>NZ_JBFHDW010000003.1:0-22047 GCF_041584535.1 Actibacterium sp.
CCGAGGCAATCATATTGGCGCGCTGATAGATCGTGGACACGACGCTGACAAACTCCGGGAACCACGGCTTGATCGCCAGCAGCACCATGCCGATCGACGATCCCGCGAACCATGCCAACAGCACCATACCCATCGCGCCGACCGGGCGGTCGATGGTGATCGGCACAAAGGCGACGTGATAGATGAACAGGATCACCGCCATCGACAGCACTTGAATATAAAGCGACGCCAGCGCCGCCGATCCGATCGCCACCATCGTGTTCATCGGCGCGTGCTGCATCATCGGCGAGGCCGGGCCTTCGGACCCCAACACCGCGCCCAGTGCCTTGTTATGGGTCATGAACAGGAAAATCCCCGACATGATGAACAACAGGAAATCGCCGCGGATCGCATTGCCGCGCAGGCCCAGAATGGCGAACATGAAATAGAACGCGATGACCAGCAGGACGGTCTGCATCATGTTCATCATCAGCCCGACAAGGGCGTTGCCATGGGTTTTGCGAATGTTGCGAACCGTGGCGTGATAGATCAGCGTCAAAAGACGCAGGGCACTGATCAGACCCGAGGATTGTCGGCGCGGCTCGAACATGTATCGCCTTTTGGATTGCAGCCGGCGCTCCGGCTCTGCCTGTCTTGCTGTTCTTGTTGCAGCGGATCATAAGGGAAACAGCAATTTCTTACAATGACCGGGCAGATCAGGCCCGGCGCCAAGGAGAGACCGGTTTTGGATTTCGAACTGCTTGAACAAGTTGCCCGCCGCGCTGCGCTGGAAGCCGGGGCAAAGATCATGGAAATTTATAATTCTGACGATTTCGAAGTGAAAACCAAATCGGATGCCAGCCCGGTGACCGAGGCTGACGAGGCCGCCGATGCCCTGATCTGGGACCGGCTGAGCGCCGCCTTTCCCGACACCCTGATCGTGACCGAGGAACAGGCCGACAGCCACAGCCAGACCGCCGACACCTTTCTGATCGTCGATCCGCTGGACGGCACCAAGGAATTCGTCAAGCGCCGGGGCGAGTTCACCGTGAACATCGCTTATGTCGAAAACGGCGTGCCGATCCGTGGCGTGGTCTATGCGCCCGCCAAGGGGCGGCTGTTCTATACCGATGCCAGCGGCGCCTCGGTCGAGGAAACCGGCGATTTCGATCTGGATCAGGCGGGGCCGGTCAAGCCGATCTCGGTCTCGACCCCTGACAATGACGCTTTGGTTGTCGTTGCGTCGAAATCGCACCGCGATCAGGCGACTGACGATTACATCGCCAAATATAACGTCAAGGACATGACCAGCGCCGGTTCGTCGCTGAAGCTGTGCCTTGTCGCCACCGGCGAGGCCGATCTTTATCCGCGCGTGGGCCGGACGATGGAATGGGACACCGCCGCAGGTCACGCCGTGGTGCTGGGCGCGGGCGGGCGCGTAGTGCGGTTCGACGATCATACCGACCTGACCTATGGCAAGCCGATCTATGAGAACCCGTTCTTTATTGTCTATGCTCCGGGCGTAGACCTGAAAGGCGCATAATGTCCGTTCTGATCGTCATCCCTGCCCGCTATGCCTCGACCCGCTATCCGGGCAAACCCCTTGTCAGCCTGACCGGCGCCACCGGCGAGGGCAAAACCCTGATCCGCCGCTCGTGGGAGGCCGCGATGGCCGTGTCCGGCAGCCCGCGCGTTGTCGTCGCCACCGATGATGATCGCATCCGCGACGCCGCAGTGGCGTTCGGGGCCGAGGTGGTGATGACCTCGGAAAACTGCGCCAATGGCACCGAGCGCTGCGCCGAGGCCTATGACGCGCTGGGCGGCGGGTTCGACATCGTGGTCAACCTGCAAGGCGACGCGCCGCTGACGCCATCATGGTTTGTCGAGGAACTGGTCGCTGGTCTGCGCGCCGATCCGGTGGCCGAGGTGGCAACCCCGGTGCTGCGCTGTGATGGCGAGACCCTGAACGCGTTGCTGGCGGATCGCCGCGAGGGCCGTGTCGGCGGCACCACCGCGGTGTTTGGTCAGGACCGCAAGGCGCTGTATTTCTCGAAAGAGGTGATCCCCTATACCGGCAAGACCTATGCCGACGATGCGGCGACGCCGGTGTTTCACCATGTCGGCTGTTACGCCTATCGCCCTTCGGCGCTGGCTGCCTATCCGCGCTGGGAGGCCGGGCCGCTGGAAATGCTGGAAGGGCTTGAGCAGTTGCGCTTTCTTGAACGCGAACGCCCGGTTCTGTGCGTCGAGGTCGAAGGCCGCGGCCGCCAGTTCTGGGAGTTGAACAACCCGTCCGACGTGCCCCGGATCGAGGCGATGCTGGCGCAGATGGGCGTGGAATGACCGCGCCGCTTCGGGTGTCGGTTGTGGTGGTCAGCCACCACCGGCCCGAGGCGCTGAAACTGTGCCTGACCGCCCTTGCGCGGCAGGATCACCCAGCTTTTGAAATCATCGTCGCCGCCGACGCCCAAGGTCTGAGCGCCGCGCAAACCCTGCCGTTCTTTGACGCGCTGAAAACCGTTCAGGTCGATCAGCTGGGTATTTCGAACGCCCGCAACGCTGGCGTTCAACTGGCGGGCGGCGCGGTCGTGGCCTTTATCGACGATGACGCAGTTGCGCCGCCGGTCTGGCTGTCACGGCTGACCGCGCCGTTTGGCGATCCGCTGGTCGCGGCGGCGGGCGGCTTCGTGCGCGGGCGCAATGGCATTTCCTATCAATGGAAGGCGCGGGTCGTTGACCTGCTGGCCCGGCATCAGGATCTGGCCCTGCCCGAGGATCAGACCACCCTGCATCCCGGCGCCCCCGGCCGGGCAATCCGCACCGAAGGCACCAACATGGCAGTTCGGCGCGATGCGCTGGAGCGGCTTGGCGGCTTTGACCCGGCTTATCGGTTCTATCTGGACGAGACCGATCTGAATATCCGGCTGGCCGCCGAGCACGCGATGACCGCCATCGTGCCAACGGCGCAGGTCGTGCATGGTATCGCCGCCAGCGCATGGCGCGGGTCGGACCGGGTGCCGCGCAGCCTGTTCGATGTCGGTGCCAGCACCGCGATCTTCCTGCGCCGCCACGCCGCACCCGCCGATCGCAGCGCCGCCCTTGACCAATTGCGCGGTGAACAACGCCGCCGCCTTCTGCGCCATATGGTGTCTGGCGGGTTAGAGCCGCGCGATGTCACCCGCCTGATGCGCGATCTGGACGCCGGGATCACCCAAGGCATGACCGGCCCGCTGCCGCCGCGCCCGGTGATCCAACCCGCCCCCGGCTTTGCCGCCTTTCCCGGCAGCAGCGCCGCCACTCTGACGGTTCTGGCCGGGCGCTGGTGGCAAGGGCGATCCCTGCGCCACCGGGCGCGCACCTTGGTGTCACAGGGCGAGCAGGTCTTGCTGTTGCTGTTTACCCGGACCAGCCTGTTCCACCGCTTTCGCCTGCATCCCGATGGCTATTGGGAACAGCGCGGCGGACAGTTCGGGCGCTCGGACCGGAAACAACGGCTTTTCCGGCCATGGCGTCTGCGTCGGCGTGTTACAGCGGAAACCGCCCGCGCGGCCCGGTTTTTGGGACTTACAGCGCGCTGACCCTGTGTTACCCTGAAAAGCGCATAATTCCCGGGCATTCTGGTGGAAATTTGAAACGATTACTGCGCAATCTCTGGGCGGCGCCCTGACCACGGCAGTTGAATATGTGATAACAATCCGGCAGCGTGGGGCTGTGGGGCAAAGGGCAGACGAGTAAATGAAGCGTAAAGTAACGAAAGCGATTTTTCCTGTGGCGGGTCTGGGAACGCGGTTCCTTCCAGCAACCAAGGCCATCCCGAAAGAGATCATGACATTGGTCGACCGCCCCCTGATCCAATACGCGATCGACGAGGCGCGGGCGGCAGGCATCAAGGATTTCATCTTTGTCACCGCGCGCGGCAAAAGCGCCCTTGAAGACTATTTCGACATCGCCCCCAATCTTGAGGCCGAACTGCGCCGGGCCGGGAAAACCGAGCTGCTGAACGTGTTGAAGACCACCAATATGGAAAGCGGCGCTATCGCCTATATCCGCCAGCAAAAGGCGCTGGGCCTTGGGCACGCGGTCTGGTGCGCGCGGCGGCTGATCGGGAACGAACCCTTTGCGGTCATCCTGCCCGATGACGTGATCGCCGCCGAAAAACCCTGTTTGCAACAGATGGTCGAGGCCTATGCCGAAACCGGCGGCAACATGGTCGCCGCGATGGAGGTGCCGCCCGAAAAAACCAGCTCCTACGGTGTGCTGGACGTGAAAGAGGACATGGGCCAACTGGTGTCGGTCAAAGGCATGGTCGAAAAACCCAAACCCGCAGACGCGCCGTCCAATCTGGCGGTGATCGGGCGCTATATCCTGTCGCCTCGGGTCATGGGGACGATCAACAAGACCAAGCAGGGCGCAGGCGGTGAAATTCAGCTGACTGATGCAATCGCCGCCCAGATCGGCGCGTCCGAAGATGGCGTGTTCGGCTATCGCTTTCGCGGTCAGCGGTTCGATTGCGGCTCGAAAGCGGGCTTTTTGCAGGCCACCGTGGCCTTTGCGCTGGCCCGTGACGATCTGCGCGATGAGCTGAGCGAATTCCTGCGCGAGATGGCCGTGATCGACAAAGCGGCTCAGTAACGGCGGGGCGCGCGGGTGAAGAACATTCTGGTCACTGGGGGTGCCGGTTATATCGGCTCGCACGCATGCAAGGCCTTGCGGCAAGCGGGCTATATGCCGGTCACTTTTGATAACCTGTCGACTGGTTGGGCCGATGCGGTGAAATTCGGCCCGTTCGAACAGGGCGATCTGCTGGACCGGGCGCGTCTGGATCAGGTGTTTGCCGCTTATCAGCCCATCGCGGTGTTACATTTCGCGGCCTTCAGTCAGGTCGGCGAATCCATGCAGGAACCGGGCAAATACTGGCGTAACAATGTCGCCGGGTCGCTGACCCTGATCGAAGCGGCGATTGCTGCGGGATGTTTGAACATTGTTTTCTCCTCGACCTGCGCGGTCTACGGCGATCAGGATGGCGTGGTTCTTGATGAGAACAGCGTTCACATGCCGCTAAACCCCTATGCCGCCTCGAAACGCGCGATCGAGGATATGCTGGCCGGGTTCGCGGCAAGCGACGGTCTGAACGCGGTGATCTTTCGCTATTTCAACGTCGCGGGCGCCGATCCCGAGGGCGAGGTGGGCGAATTCCACCGGCCCGAAACCCATCTGATCCCGCTGCTGCTGGACGCCATCGAAGGCCGCCGCCCGGCGCTGACCGTGTTCGGCACCGATTACCCGACGCCGGACGGCACCTGCATCCGCGACTATGTGCATGTGATGGATCTGGCCGAGGCGCATGTGCTGGGGCTGAAATGGCTGACTGATGGCAAGGGCAGCGGGGTGTTCAATCTGGGCACCGGCACCGGGTTTTCGGTGCGTGAGGTCATTGACGAAGCCCGCAAAACCACCAACCGCGCGGTGCCGGTGACCGAAGGCCCGCGCCGTCCCGGCGACGCGGCCTGTCTGGTCTCGGGCTCGGTCCGGGCCGAGGCCGAATTGGGCTGGCAGGCCAAACGTTCAACGATGAAAGAGATGGTGACCGATGCGTGGCGCTGGCACCAAACCGGCCATTACACCCGCTGATCCCCCGGCGCGGCTGCTGGATGTCTCGCGATTGGTGTCGCGGGCCGGGCGCGGCGCGTTCACCGGTATCGACCGGGTTGAAATGGCCTATCTGACATGGCTCTCCGCGCAGCCCGCGCCGTTTTTCGCGCTGGCCCGCACCGCGCTTGGGTTTGTCCTGCTGGATCGTGACGGGGCGCTGGGCCTTGCGGCGCGGCTGCGGGGTGACGTGCCGTGGGGCGCGCCGGATTTGCTGGGCCGCCTGATCCATCGCAGCACCCGGTCCCGCGCCGTGGCCGAGGCCGATCTGCGCCGCCTTGCGCTGGCGCGGTGTCGGCCCAAGGGGCTGGCGCGACTGTTGGCCCGGCACCTGCCGACCGGCGCGGCCTATATCAATGTCGGCCACAGCAACCTGGGCCGCGAAAGCCTTGCCGCGATCCGGGCGCATCCCGGCGCGCGGATCGCGGTGATGATCCACGACACGATCCCGCTGGATTTCCCGCAATTCACCCGCCCCGGCCTGCCCGAGCGGTTCGCCGGGATGCTGTTGAATGTCGGGGCCTCGGCCGACCTGATCCTGTGCAACTCGGCCGCCACCGCCGCCGATGTCGAGGCGCGTCTCGGGGACGAATTGCCGATTGTGGTGGCGCATCTGGGGGTCGAAACCCCGACGCCTGATGCCACCGGCCTGCCGCCGGGCCTGCCGCTGTCGCATCCGTATTTTGTGACCACTGGCACCATTGAGGGGCGCAAGAACCACGATTTCCTGCTGACCCTGTGGGAAACGATGCTGACCGAGCGCCCGGCCAGCCATGTGCCAGCGCTGTTCATGATCGGCAGCCGTGGCTGGCGGAATGAAGAATTCTTTGCCCGGTTCGATGGCTCGCCGCTGAAGAACCGGGTGATCTTTGAACTGCCCGGCCTTGACGATGGCGCGATGGCGGCGCTGACTGCGGGCGCCTGCGGCCTGCTGTTTCCCAGCCTTGCCGAAGGCTATGGTTTGCCCCCGCTTGAGGCGATGGCGCTGGGAACACCGGTTCTGGCCAATGATTTGCCTGTTTTCCAAGAGGTTCTGGGTGATTTCGCCGTTTACGCCCCGGTTACCGATGCGTATTCTTGGCGGAAAAATATTGACGAATTAATGCGGCGGGCGGGCACGCACGAGCAGGGCAAAGCGCAGGCCAGGGCGGTTCCAACCTGGCAAGACCATTTTTCCACGGTCTTAAATCTGACTTAAGCCCCGCATGTTACCCCGTCGCGTCAGGCCAAGGCCTGACATTCAGGAGGACGATTGGGCGCGATCTCATCATATCGTCTGCGGTTGCAGCGCAAGAGGTGGCGTATCCGGGCCTTTCGCAAAAGGCGCGAGCTGAAATCTGTTGCCAACAATACCGACGCGATCGAGCCGAATGATATTCTGGTCTTTACCACGCTCAGGAACGAACGGGCGCGGCTGCCGTATTTCTTCAAATATTACCGGGCGCTGGGGGTCGATCATTTTCTGATGGTCGATAACGGCTCGGACGATGGCACGCGCGAGTATCTTGAGGCACAGCCCGATGTCTCGGTCTGGAGTAGCACCAAAAGCTACAAGCGGTCGCGGTTTGGTGTCGATTGGCTGAACTGGCTGCAACGCAAATACGCCCACGGCCATTGGGCGCTGGTGGTCGATGTCGATGAATTCTTTGTCTATCCGTTCTGCGACACGCGCCCGATCCGGGCGCTGACCGATTGGCTGGATGCGTCGTCGATCAAATCGTTTGGCGCGATGCTGTTGGACATGTATCCGCGCGGCCCGATTGACGCCCAACCCTATCGAGAAGGGCAGGATCCGCTGGAAATCGCCTCATGGTTCGATAGCGGCAATTACGCCATCCGCAAGAATTCCACGTTCGGCAATCTGTGGATTCAGGGCGGCCCGCGCGCCCGCGCGTTTTTTTCGGACGCCCCGGCCCGCGCCCCGGCGCTGAACAAGATTCCGCTGGTGAAATGGGATCGCGGCTATACCTATGTCAGCTCGACCCACATGCTTTTGCCGCGCGGCCTGAACCTTGTATATGACGAATGGGGCGGTGAAAAAGCCTCGGGCTGTTTGCTGCATGTGAAATTCCTGAGCACCTTTGTCGAAAAGGCACAAGAGGAACTGACCCGTCGTCAGCATTACGCCAACAGCCACGAATACCGCGCCTATAACAAGGCGCTGAACGCGCAGCCCGATCTGTGGTGCAAATGGTCCGAGAAATACATCAACTGGCGACAGCTTGAGATTCTGGGCCTGATGTCCAAAGGAAACTGGGCATGACGGTTGGGTTCATCATGCTGGTGCACACCGCGCTGGACCGGGCCGAGGCCGTCGCCCGCCATTGGGCCACCAGCGGCTGTCCAGTGGTGATCCATGTCGATCGCAGCGTCAATCGTCGCAACCACGACGGCTTTGTCAAATCGCTGTCCGATCTGGACAACGTGAAATTCTGCGCCCGGCATCGGGTTGAATGGGGCACGTGGTCTTTGGTCGCGGCAACGCAATCGGCGGCCGAGACCGCCTTGGCCGAATTTCCCGACGTCCGGCATGTCTATCTGGCCTCGGGGTCGTGCCTGCCGTTGCGCCCGGTGCAAGAGCTGAAGGATTACCTTGATTGCAGCCCCGGCACCGATTTCATCGAATCTGTCACCACCGAGGACGTGCCGTGGACGGTGGGCGGGCTGGACCGCGAACGCTTTACCCTGCGCTTTCCGTTTTCGTGGCGGCGGCAGAGGTTCCTGTTTGACCGCTATGTGAAATTGCAACGCAAGCTTGGCTTCCGCCGCAAGATCCCCGCAGGGATCGTGCCGCATCTGGGCTCGCAATGGTGGTGCCTGACGCGGCGCACCTTGTCGGCCATTCTGGAAGACCCCGAGCGCGAGGTCTACGACCGCTATTTCCGCAAGGTCTGGATTCCGGATGAAAGCTATTTCCAGACGCTGGCCCGGCTTTACAGCCAGAATATCGAAAGCCGCTCGCTGACGCTGTCCAAATTCGATTTTCAGGGCAAGCCGCATATTTTCTACGACGATCACCTGCAATTGCTGCGCCGGTCGGATTGTTTCGTCGCCCGCAAGATCTGGCCCAAGGCCGACCGCCTGTATTCGTCGTTTCTGTCGAACGACCCCGCAGTTACCAAGAACGCCGAACCGAACCCCGGTAAGATCGACCGCCTGTTCACCAAGGCGGTCGAGCGCCGGACCCAAGGCCGCCCCGGCCTGTATATGCAAAGCCGCTTTCCCAATGAGGGCTGGGAAAACGGCCGCACCGCCGCGCGCTATTCGGTGTTCGAAGGCTTTAGCGACCTGTTTGAAAACTTCGAAATCTGGCTGGGCCGGGCTGCGGGCGGGCGGGTGCATGGCCATCTTTATGATCCGCAGCGAGTCCAATTTTCCGGCGATGAAACCGTCTATAACGGCGCGCTGTCTGACAGTGCGGCCCTGCGCGATTACGACCCGCGCGGTTTCCTGACCAACCTGCTGTGGAACACGCGGGGCGAGCGGCAGTGTTTCCAGTTCGGCCCGCACGACCAGCAGGATATCTCGTGGTTCCTTGCCGGTGACCCGAATGCGCAGATTTCAGTCATCACCGGCGCATGGGCCTGTCGCCTGTTTCATTCGAACCGCAATTTTTCGACCATCCGGCGCGAGGCGGCGGCGCTGCAAAAGATCGAAGCCAAGCATCTGGATATCCTGCGCTCGCCCCACACCAAGGCGCGGGTGCGGATCTGGTCGATGGCCGAATTCGTGCAGAACCCGATGGAGCCTCTGCAAATCATCATCGACGAAATCGCTCCGCGCGGTCAGCACCGGCTGACCGAAGCGCCGCGCATGACCGATCTGCGCGGCTTTGGGCAATTCCTGCAAAACCTCAAGAATCAAGGGATGCACCCTTATCTGATGGGCGATTTCCCGGTTGGGGACGATCCCGAAACCACGCCGCGCGAACGCCGCCGGCCCTATCTGGTAAAGTGATGCGAAATGGCGGGTAAGTTCGACTATTTCGTGGTGTTGGCCGAGATGCGGACGGGCTCGAATTTTCTTGAGGCCAACCTGAACGAATTCGACGGGTTGCAGTGCTATGGCGAGGCCTTCAATCCGCATTTCGTCGGTCACAAGAACAAATCCGCCCTGTGTGGCGTGACGCTGGATCAGCGCGAAACCGACCCGATGTCGCTGATCGCGGCGCTGCGGGCGGCGGGCGATGAATTACCGGGTTTCCGGTTTTTCCATGACCACGATCCGCGGGTGCTGGCCCATGTTCTGGCCGACCGGCGCTGTGCCAAGATCATCCTGACCCGCAACCCGGCAGAAAGCTATGTCTCGTTGCAAATCGCCGCGCAAACCGGGCAGTGGAAACTATCGGATATGAAAGACCGCCGCGATGGGCGCGCGGTGTTCGATCCCGCCGGGTTCGAGACGTTTCTGGCGACGCTGCAACAGTTCCAGCAGCGGGTTTTGCACAGCCTGCAAACCACCGGCCAGACCGCGTTTTACGTCGCTTACGACGATATCGGCGATCTGGACGTGATCAACGGCATGGCGCGGTTTCTGGGCGTCGATCAAAAGCTTGATGCGCTGTCCGGGGCGCTGAAAAAGCAGAACCCCGAACCGCTGGCTGAAAAGGTCGAGAATTTCGCTGAAATGCAGGCGGCCTTGGCCGGGTTTGACCGATTTGATCTGACCCGCACCCCGAATTTCGAACCCCGGCGCGGTCCGGCTGTGCCCGGTTTCATCGCCGCCGCCACCGCGCCGCTGCTGTATATGCCGCTGAAGGGCGGGCCGGTGGCCGAGGCGACCGCGTGGCTGCAGGCCTTTGCGCCCGACCAGCCGCTGATCACCGGCTTCACTCAGAAAACCCTGCGCCAGTGGAAGCGGAAAACCCCCGGCCATCGTGGTTTCACCATCGTCAGCCACCCGGTTCTGCGCGCCTACCGCAGCTTTGCCGCGCATATTCTGGGCGCTGGCGGCGACAGTTTCCCCGCCATCCGCGAGACCTTGGCCGGGCGCTATAAGGTGCCGCTGCCGAAACCCGGCACCGATATCAGCGATGACCAGCGCCGCGCGGCGTTTCTGGGGTTTCTCGGCTTTCTCAAAGGCAATTTGGCCGGACAGACCAGCATTCGCGTCGATGCGTCATGGGCGACGCAGGACGCGGTGATTCAGGGCTTTGCGCAATTCGCCGCCCCCGATCTGATCCTGCGCGAGGACCGCTTGCCGGGGGATTGGGCGATGCTGGCGGCGCAGGTCGATCTGGCCGCGCCAGAGGCCCCCGCAGGCGATAATGCCGCGCAGGATCTGGCGCGGATTTACGACGCCGAAATCGAAGCCGCAGCGCGCGACGTCTATCAGCGGGATTATATGGTGTTTGGCTATCGCGGCTGGGCTTAGGCAGCTTGCGACGACGGCGCCTCGGTCAGAACCGTAAACAGCGTGTCCGGTTCGGAATTGGCCCGCAATTTGCCGCAGATCGTGGCATCCCGCAGCGTCCGCGATACCAGTGCCAGCGCCTTCAGGTGATCGACGCCCGAATCCTTGGGCGCGAACAGGGCAAAGACCAAATCGACCGGCTGACGGTCGACAGCGTCGAAATCCAGCGGCTTTTCCAGACGCAGGAACGCGCCGACGACGTGATCCAGACCTTCCAGCCGGGCATGGGGCAGGGCAACGCCATGTCCCACACCGGTCGGCCCAAGGCTTTCACGTTCTTGCAACGCGTCAACGACGTCCGAGGCCCGCAGGCCGTAACAGCTGGCGGCGATCTCTCCCAGGTCCTGGAAGAGACGCTTTTTGCTGGAAAGCATGCCGAATACTCGTACCGCTTCGGGCTTGAGAATGCGCGAAAGTTCCATGTATCCGTTACTGTCCTACACGGGTCAGGCCCGCGTTTTTCTGTCGGTTCAGGTGTCGATCCAGCCCACATTGCCGTCATCGCGGCGGTGGACAACATTGACGCCCCCGGTTTTCTCGTTACGGAACACCAGCATTGGTGCGCCCGCCAGTTCCATCTGCATCACCGCTTCACCCACCGACAGCGACGGGATGGTGGTTTCCATCTCGGCGATGATCATCGGCTGAAGCGTTTCAGGCTCCGTCTCTTCGGAGTCATGCGTTCCGGCGAGGATATACGAGGATGCGCCGATCAGTTCAACTGGTTGTGAACGCTCTTTGTGGTGGTCCTTCAGGCGGCGCTTATAACGGCGCAGCTGTTTTTCCATTTTGTCGCGGCAATCATCAAACGCGGCATAGATCTCGGTGGCATGGGCCTTGGCCTGAGCCGTCAGCCCGGTCGACAGGTGAACCGTGGCTTCGCAAACATATTCATGCGCGTTGCGCGAGAATACCACCAAGGCGTCGGTCGGACGCTGGGCGTATTTATCTACGGCTTCGCCAAGTTCCTGTTTCACGTGGGTCTGCAGGGCATCCCCCACGTCGATCTGTTTACCAGTGATCTGATAGCGCATCACGCCTCCTCCAGTGTGTTATTTCGACTGCTGACGCAGCCATCTGGCTTGCGGGCAAGTCATAGTTAATCGGGAGAACCGCTGCCCGGGGGTGCCGGGCGATTTCGACGCATGGCGTTGAGTCGGCCACGCTCGAATGATGATGGAATGTTCATGCATCCCCTGTATTTGGCGACAGTTCTACGGGCGATGTCAACGCCTTCCCTACGTAGCAACGCAGCAATTTCACTATCTGAATGCGGCGCGTCGGCGGGTTCGTGCTCGACAAGCCGCCGAATGCTGCGCTGCACCGTAAAGGCCGACACGGGCCCTTTCTCGCCGCCGCGCACCGACGACGAGATGAACCGCGAAAGCGGATAGGTAATGCCCTGAAAAATAAGGGCTTTACTGGATATGGTTCGGCCGACGGTCGACGGGTGCAACCCCAGATCCTGCGCAAGATCGCTGCGGGTCAGCGGCGCCATGAAATCCGGGCCCTTGGTGAAAAAACCAGCTTGCCGCGCGACCAAAGCAACCGCGACTCGGCGCAATGTGTCGTTTCGGAATTTCAGCCCATTGATCAGCGTTTGAGCAGGGCCGCGATATTGTTGGGCCAGGGCGGCATCGCGACTCATTTGTGCCATCAGAACCTCGTCCAGATGCAGGCGCGGCAGCACGTCGCCGATCAGCGTGACGTTCAGCATTCCGGCGCGGTCCAATTCGACCTCGATCTCGGGAATCAGCGGCGCGGCGGGGGCGCTGTAGACCTGTCCGGGATGCGGGTTCAGCCCCGGCAACAGCACAGCGATATCCTGAAGCGCCTCGGGCGACAGGCCGGTGTTGCGGCTGGCGCGGGTCCATTGCTGTTCCACCAGCAGATCCAGATAGTTACAGGCCAGATGCGCCGCCTGTGCTGGAACGCCTTTTTCCGCCAGTTGCAGCGCCAGACATTCCGCCAGATTGCGCGCGGCAATGCCCACCGGCTCGCAGGATTGCAGGGCGCGGACCGCCTGTTCAACCTGAGTCAGGGACATGCCCAGCAGTTCCGAGATTTCGTCGTCGGATTGTTCCAGATAACCTTCGTCGGTCAGGTCCACCGCCAGATATTGCGCCAGCAGGGCGACCGGTTTCGGCAGGTCCATCAGCGACACCTGACGGATCAGGCTTTGCGACAGTGATTCGGCCTGGCTGATGTTGCGGGTCGCGGTGTTGAAATCGGGCAGGCTGGTGGCGCTGTTATCAGCGAAATCCAGCAGCGGGTTCTCGGTGGTCTGGCGGGTGATCTCGGCCCACAGTTCGGCGGTGCTGAGTTGCAACAACGACATGCCTTGCCGCAGACCGGGTGTCAGGGACAGGCGCTGAGTCTGGGTCGCGGATAACGCTGGCCGAACAGCCATGACCGTTTGCCCTCATGAGATGCGGAACGATTGCCCAAGATAGACGCGACGCACGTTTTCGTCGCGGATGACCTCGTCCGTGGTGCCGCTCATCAGCACCATCCCGTCATTCAGGATATAAGCCCGGTCGACGATTTCCAGCGTCTCACGGACATTGTGATCGGTGATCAGCACGCCAATGCCGCGATCTTTCAGGTCATGCACCAGATGGCGGATTTCCCCGACCGCGATCGGGTCGACCCCGGCAAAGGGTTCGTCCAGCAGCAGGTATTTCGGGTTGGCAGCCAGACAGCGGGCGATTTCCACCCGGCGGCGCTCGCCGCCCGACAGGGACAGGGCCGGGGCGCGGCGCAGGTGACTGATCGAGAACTCGGACAGCAATTCCTCAAGCCGCTCGCGGCGCTTGTGGCGGTTGGGTTCCGAGATTTCGAGGATCGCCAGAATGTTGTCTTCGACACTAAGTCCGCGGAAAATGCTGACTTCCTGCGGCAGATAGCCGATGCCCAGCTTGGCGCGGCGATACATCGGCAGGTTGGTGATGTCGCGGCCGTCGATCAGAACCTGCCCGCCTTCGGGGCGGATCAGACCGGCGATATTGTAGAAACAGGTGGTCTTGCCCGAGCCGTTCGGCCCCAACAGCGCAACCACCTCGCCCCGGTTCAGCTCAAGACTGACGTCGCGGATCACCGGGCGGCGGCGATAGCTTTTGCGAAGGTTCACAACCTTTAGGCCCGCGTCACCCTCGGCCACTGTCAGATCCGGCGTGCCCGTCATTCAGGCGCCCCGCCGGTTTGCAGGATGGTCTTGACCCGGCCCTCGATGCGGCCAGATCCGGTTTTCAGGTCTATGGTAAGCTGTTGACCCGCAAGGGTATTCTGCCCTTGCGTCAGCAACACCCCCCCGGACAGAACCAAGGTCGATCCCTTGATGTCATAGGTCGCGTTCTGGCCTTCGGCGGCCTCGTCACGGTTGACCAACAGGACGTTGCCGGTGGCCAGCATCCGGGCGATCTGGCCGGTGGGCGTGCCGTTCTCGGTCTCGTATTCAACGGCGACGCGGTCAGCGGTCAGGCGCATCTCGCCCTGCGCCACCAGAACATTCCCGGCAAAAACAGCGGTGCCGTCGGATTGGCGCACTTCCAACTGATCGGCGGTGACCTGAACCGGCAGCGTGCTGGAGTCGACAAGCGCCCCCAAGGCCACATCGGTCCCCTGAGCCAAACTTATGCAGGGGATCAGGGAAACTGCACAAACCGCAAGGGCATACCGCAACCGCATGAACTGATTATCCTCTAATTCGAAGGTTGATATATCAGTTCAACACCCTGTTTGAAAACAAGAACATAACTGTCCTCGGCGTTGGCTGTATCGGAGGTGGTAATATGAAGCATCCCGGCGCTTAGCGTGCCGGCCGGACCGGTGGCGGTGATCGGGCCCTGCGCCTGAATATCGGTGCGATCCAGCGCGGCGGTCAGCGAATTGGCGTTGATGTGATAGCCGGTCGAACTGTCCAGAACCACATTGCCGCTAAGGGTTGCCAGACCGGCATTTGCATCGACGGTGCCCAGATCGGCACGGATGTCGGCCGAGGCCCCGCTGGCGAATTCCAGACGCGCCGCGACATCGGCTGCGGTGGCGCCTTTCCGGCTTTCGGCATCGGGTTTGACGGTGGCGGCGGACAGGGAAATCGCGGTGCCGTCCTCGGTCACGCCGGCATAGTTCGGCGCGGTGATCCGTTGCTCGCGGATCAACTGCTGGACATCGACCTTGGCAAAGGGAATGGCCGCCGTCGGGTCCAGCGTGCGCGAGAACAGGAACAGCGTCGACAACAGCCCCAGCGCCGCCAGCGGCAGGATCACCTTGGCCCAGGCGATAAAGCGCGAATAGCCGTTGTCAAACGAGGCCATGCCTCAGGCGACCCCGGCGCGCAGGCAGTCGTGGATATGCAGAATCCCCGCCGGTGTGCCATCGCCAGTCGGGTCGACCACGAACAGGCAGGTGACCTTGCGGGCGTTCATCAGGGCCAGGGCCTCTTCCGCAAGGGCGTCGGGGGCGATGGTGACGGGGGATTTCGACATGACCTGATCGGCGGTCAGGTCCAGCAGGCCCTGCATATGCCGCCGCAAGTCGCCATCGGTCACGACACCGATCAGTGCGCCCTTGGCATCGGTCACGCCGACCACGCCAAAACCCTTTTGGCTGATGGTCAGCAAGGCCTCGCCCATATGAGTGCCGCTGGCGATCACCGGCAGTTCGTCCGGCCCGTGCATCAGGTCCGACACCTTGGCCAGTTGCGCGCCCAGCTTGCCGCCGGGGTGGAACTGGCGGAAATCGGTCGGGGTGAACTTGCGATGCTCCATCAGCGCGATTGCCAAGGCATCGCCCAGCGCCAGCGTCATCGTGGTCGAGGTGGTCGGCACGATGCCGGTGCCACAGGCCTCGGGGGCGGGGGGCAACAGGATCGCCACATCCGATTCGCGCAGCAGGGTCGAGCCCTCGCGCCCGGCGACCCCGATCAGCGGAATCGAGAACCGGCGGGTATAGGCGATGATATCGGCCAGTTCCGGGGTTTCGCCGGAATTCGACAGCACCAGCGTCACGTCGCCCTTGGCCAGCATGCCCAGATCGCCGTGGCTGGCCTCGGCCGGGTGGACAAAATGCGCGGGCGTGCCGGTCGAGGCTAGCGTCGCCGCGATTTTCCGCCCGATATGGCCGGATTTCCCCATGCCCGAGACAATCACCCGTCCGGGCGCATCCAGAATCACCTGCACCGCAGCGGCAAAGCTGTCGCCCAAGGCGTCGGACAGCAGGGTCAGCGCCTCGGCTTCGCGGGTAACAACGCGGCGGCCAGCAGAAAGGAAGGTCTCAGAATTCATGGGTCAATGCGCAAAAATGTCGATTTCAGGCCAGCCGGTCAGGTCCAGTTTGGCACGGGCCGGCAGAAAATCAAAACAGGCCTGCGCCAGATCGGTCCGGCCTTCGCGTTCAAGCCGCTTGTTCAGCTCGGTCATCAGCTTGTGCAGATACAGAACGTCCGACGCCGCATAGTCCAACTGGGCCGCGGTCAGGGTCTCGGCACCCCAATCGCTCATTTGCTGCTGTTTCGAGATATCCACGCCCAGCAATTCCTGAAGCAGGAACTTCAGACCATGCCGGTCGGTATAGGTGCGAATCATCTTCGAGGCGATCTTGGTGCAATAGACCGGCGCCGCCAGCGTGCCGAACGCATGATACATCACGGCGATATCGAAGCGGCCAAAATGGAATAATTTCAAGACGTTGGGGTCGGCCAGCATCTTGCACAGGTTGGGTGCGCTGGTCTGACCTTTGGCGACCTGCACCAGATGGGCATTCCCGTCGCCGCCCGACATCTGGATGACGCACAGGCGATCCCGGTGCGGGTTCAGGCCCATTGTCTCGCAATCGATTGCCACGACCGGACCAAGATCCAGCCCGTCGGGAAGGTCGTTCTGATAAAGGAAGTTCGCCACGTGATCCCCTGTCTGTGTGAGGGGTGGTGCCCAGGAGAGGACTCGAACCTCCACATCGTTGCCAATACTAGCACCTGAAGCTAGCGCGTCTACCAATTCCGCCACCTGGGCAGGTGTCGTGGAGCGGGGATTTATAGGCGGGCGCTGGTGGTGTCAACGGACATTCGCACAGTTTTTTCACAAACTGCATATCGGCTTGTTTGCGGCCGTCGGTGAAGCTATTCAGACAAGTAACTTATAAGGCACGGAGGCACCCAGATGTCCAAGCTTGTGACAATTTTTGGCGGTTCGGGATTTGTCGGGCGGTATGTCGCCCGCCGTATGGCGCAGGATGGCTGGCGTGTTCGCGTCGCCGTGCGCCGCCCGAACGAGGCGCTGCATGTCAAACCCTACGGCCGCGTTGGTCAGGTCGAGCCGGTGTTCTGCAACATCCGTGACGATGACTCGGTTCGGGCCGTGACCATGGGCGCGGATGCGGTGATCAACTGCGTCGGCATCATGAACGAGGTCGGCAAGAACAAGTTCAAATCGGTTCAGGCCGAAGGCGCTGGCCGCATCGCCCGTATCGCCGCTGAACAGGGTGTCGGTCAGGTCGTGCAGATTTCGGCCATCGGTGCCGATGCCGAATCGAACAGCATTTATGCCCGCACCAAGGGTCAGGGCGAGGCCGAGGTTCTGGCCGCCTACCCGAACGCGGTGATCCTGCGCCCGTCGGTGATTTTCGGGGTCGAGGACCAGTTCTTTAACCGTTTCGCCAGCCTCAGCTTCTTTGGTCCGATCCTGCCGCTGGTCGGTGGCAAGACCAGGTTCCAGCCGGTCTATGTCGATGACGTGGCCGCCGCTGCCGTCGCCGCCGCCGAAGGCAAGGCCGCGCCGGGCGTGTATGAACTGGGCGGGCCGGATGTTGCGACGCTGGATGCGCTGGTCAAGAAAATGCTCAAGATCATTCACCGCCGCCGTCTGGTGGTGAACAAGCCGTTCTTTGCCGGCACGATTATCGCCACGGTTCTGGATCTGGTTCAGACCTTTACCGGCGGTCTGGTGACCAACACCATTCTGACCAAGGATCAGGTGAAAAACCTGCGGATCGACAATGTCGTGGCGCCGGGTGCCAAGGGTCTGGCCGATCTGGGCGTCACGCCGACGCCGATGGATGCGGTTCTGCCGGAATACCTGTATCGCTTCCGCCCGCAGGGCCAGTATGACGACATCACCAACTCGGCCAAGAACCTCAAGGCCTGAGGGTAGACGTCAAAGATTTGAAACGGCCGGGCCACTGCGCCCGGCCTTTTTCGTTCAGCTATAGGCGATATACAGCAGCACCAGCCCAAGGATCACCCGATAGATCACATAGGGCGTAAAGCTGACCGAGCGCAGCAGCCGCATCATCAGGGTCAGCGCCAGCAGCGCCGAGACAAAGGCGAACACCGCCGCGACCGCGCCATCGCGGGCAGCGGCGGCATTGGCGGTGGCGGCGACCTCGATCCCCAACAGGGTGCCCGAGGCGATGATCGTCGGAATCGACATCAGCATCGACAGGCGGGCGGCATCAGTGCGCGCGTATCCCAGCGCCCGTGCGCCCGAGATCGTGATGCCCGACCGCGAAGTGCCGGGGATCAGGGCGACGGCCTGCCACAGGCCCATGATGATGGCGTGGCGCAGGCTCCAATCCCCGGTGCGACGCTCGGTCGCGCCCTTTTGGTCGGTCCAATACAGGAACAGACCGAACAGCAGCATGGTCCAGCCGATCACCGCGATGGATCGCAGCGCCTCATCCAGACCGGTCAGTTTCAGCACCAAACCGGCAATCACCACCGGCACCGTCGCCACGCCCAAGAGGAACGCCAGCCGCGCGCCGGGAGTGTCGATGCGCCCGCTTAACATGCGCGGAACTCCCCGCAGCGCCATTGCCACATCTGCCCGGAAATAAAGAAGAACTGCCATCAAGGTGCCGATATGAACGGCGACATCTATGATTTGCCCCTGATCGGCATGACCGGTCAGCGCGGGCAAAAGAATCAGGTGTCCCGAGGACGAAATCGGCAGAAACTCGGTTACGCCCTGTAATGCGGCCAGTGCCAAAAGATATAGCAAAGACATTGCTTTCCCGCCTTGTTTTTCGCGCCGGATACTAAACCAATGATTTTTAATGGAAAGGGCATAAATTAGTCAGCTACAGTTACCTAAAAAGCGGTCTTTCTGGCCCGCGCAAACAGAGAGAGCGTGAAATTTTTCCTATTAGGTCACTTATGCTGACTTTTATTTTTCTTTTTTCCCCCGTATGACGTTGCGCCTGAGAGATTTGAGAGGTTGGCATGGCGAAAGAACGGATGCTTAAATTCGTAGACGTGCAAAAGGAAACTCCGCAAAAGCGGGCGGCCGATGCACGTCGGCAGGATTTCAATGAAATCTACGCAGAATATGCGGCAGACAAGGCCGCGACTCAGGCCAGCCGGTGCAGCCAGTGTGGCGTGCCCTATTGTCAGGCGCATTGCCCCCTGCACAACAATATCCCCGACTGGTTGCGCCTGACCGCCGAAGGCCGTCTGCAAGAGGCCTATGAGATCAGCCAAGCCACCAACACCTTCCCGGAAATCTGCGGTCGCATCTGCCCGCAGGACCGTCTGTGCGAAGGCAACTGTGTGATCGAGCAATCCGGCCACGGCACCGTGACCATTGGGTCGGTCGAGAAATACATCACCGACACCGCCTGGGAAGAGGGCTGGGTCAAGGTGATCGCGCCCGCCGAAGAGCGCAGCGAAAGCGTTGGCATCATCGGTGCCGGGCCGGGCGGTCTGGCGGCGGCGGATGCGCTGCGGCGTCAAGGCATTCAGGTCACGGTTTATGACCGTTATGACCGCGCCGGCGGCCTGCTGACCTATGGTATTCCGGGCTTCAAGTTGGAAAAAGATGTGGTCATGCGCCGCATCGAGCAGCTTGAGAAATCCGGCGTCGAATTCGTGATGAACTGCAATGTCGGCGAGGACCTGTCCTTTGACGCAATCCGTGGCAAGCACGACGCCGTGCTGATCGCCACCGGCGTTTACAAGACCCGCGACCTGCAAGGCCCCGGTTCGGGTGCCGAAGGTATCGTCAACGCCATCGACTTCCTGACCGCCAGCAACCGCAAAAGCTTTGGCGACGACGTGCCGGAATTCGACAGCGGCGAGCTGAACGCCCATGGCAAGAACGTGGTCGTTATCGGCGGTGGTGACACTGCGATGGACTGTGTGCGCACCTCGATCCGTCAGGGCGCGACCAGCGTGAAATGCCTGTATCGCCGTGACCGCGCCAACATGCCCGGCTCGCAGCGCGAAGTGCAGAACGCCGAAGAAGAAGGCGTGGAATTCGTCTGGCTGTCGGCGCCCAAGGGCTTTGCCGGCGACAAGGTGGAAAGCGTGATGGTGCAGAAGATGCGCCTTGGCGCCCCCGATGCCACCGGCCGCCAGTCGCCCGAAGTGATCGAAGGCGCCGATTATGTCGAACCCGCCGATCTGGTGATCAAGGCGCTGGGTTTCGAACCCGAGGATCTGCCGACCCTGTGGGGTGAACCGGCGCTGGAAGTGACCCGTTGGGGCACGATCAAGGCCGATTTCCGCAGCCACGAAACCAGCCTGCCGGGCGTGTTCGCCGTGGGCGACATCGTGCGCGGCGCCTCGCTGGTGGTTTGGGCGATCCGTGACGGTCGCGAAGCCGCAGGCAGCATTCTGGAGTTCCTGGCGCAACCGGCTCAGGTCGCGGCAGAGTAAGCACAAGATTTGTTCCGGGTCTGCGGACCCAGGGCCAAGGCGGCGGACCGAGCGAAATGCCCCGTTGCCGAAACAGGAGAACAGCGATGACGAAATACGATGAAAGCTGGGTCGCGGCCGAAGAAGCCAAACGCGCCTTTATGGCCGAAAACGGCCTTTATCGCGAAGAGGACGAACATTCGTCCTGTGGCGTGGGTCTTGTTGTGGCAATCAACGGCAAGCCGTCGCGCAAAGTCGTCTCGAACGGGATCAACGCGCTTAAGGCGATCTGGCACCGCGGTGCGGTCGATGCCGACGGCAAGACCGGCGACGGCGCGGGCATTCACGTTCAGATCCCGGTGCCGTTCTTTTACGACCAGATCCGCCGCACCGGCCATGAACCGCATCTGGACCAGCTGATCGCGGTCGGTCAGGTGTTCCTGCCGCGCACCGATTTCGGCGCGCAGGAAAAATGCCGGACCATCGTCGAAGCCGAGGTTCTGCGGATGGGCTATTACATCTATGGCTGGCGCCATGTGCCGGTCGATGTGACCTGTCTGGGTGAAAAGGCCAACGCCACCCGCCCCGAGATCGAACAGATCCTGATTTCGAACAGCAAGGGCGTCGACGAAGAGACCTTTGAGCGCGAGCTTTATGTCATTCGCCGCCGGATCGAAAAGGCCGCCAGCGCCGCTGGTATCGGTCAGCTGTATCTGTGTTCGCTGTCCTGCCGGTCGATCATCTATAAAGGCATGATGCTGGCCGAACAGGTGGCTGAATTCTATCCCGACCTTCAGGACGAACGGTTCGAGTCGACCTTCGCGATTTATCACCAGCGTTATTCGACCAACACCTTCCCGCAGTGGTGGCTGGCTCAGCCGTTCCGCATGCTGGCCCATAACGGCGAGATCAACACGCTGAAGGGCAACATGAACTGGATGAAAAGCCACGAGATCCGCATGACCTCGTCGGCTTTCGGTGAACATTCCGATGACATCAAGCCGATCGTGCCGCAGGGCAGCTCGGACTCGGCCGCGTTGGATGCGGTGTTCGAGGTTCTGGTGCGTGCCGGTCGCTCGGCGCCGATGGCGAAAACCATGCTGGTGCCCGAGTCGTGGTCGAAGCAGGCGGTCGAACTACCCGAAGCGTGGCGCGACATGTATTCCTATTGCAACAGCGTGATGGAGCCGTGGGATGGTCCGGCCGCGCTGGCGATGACCGATGGCCGCTGGGTTTGCGCCGGTCTGGACCGCAACGGCCTGCGCCCGATGCGCTATGTCGTGACGGGCGATGGCCTGCTGATCGCCGGCTCCGAGGCGGGCATGGTCCCGACCGATGAGGCCACCGTGCGTGAAAAAGGCGCGCTTGGCCCCGGTCAG
>NZ_JBFHDW010000004.1:0-21538 GCF_041584535.1 Actibacterium sp.
GGTGCAGCGGTCAGCCAGTCAGGGGCCTTGGCGCCACGTTCGGCGAAAAAGATGTGCCGCAGGGCGCGGGCCTGTGTGCCGTTGCGCAGGGTGATAAAGGTCTCGCGTTCCTGCTCAAGCGCCTCGTCAAACGGCACCGAGGCGGAAATCTCGATCAGATCCAGCGCCCGCTGCGGCGCGATCTGGGCGCGTTGTTTCTTGTCAGCGGCGGCGCGGGCGGCGGCGATTGCATCGGCGTCCGGCTCGGGCGCGGGCAAGGTCGAGACGATCGGCAGCGTGTCCAGCGCCTCGCCCACCACCATCATCGCTTCGGCCAGCGGGTCTTCGGCCACGGCGTCGATGATGCCATCGGCCAGCGCGGCCTCGGCGGTAAGCGCCTTGCCGGTCGAAATCAGCTCGGCCGCGCGGGCGGTGCCGACAAGGCGCGGCAGGCGCTGCGTGCCACCGGCGCCGGGCACCACGCCCAGCGTCACCTCGGGCAGACCCAGTTGGGTGCCGGGGGCGGCGATGCGATAGCGGCAGGCCAGCATCAGTTCCAGCCCACCACCCAAAGCGGCCCCATGTGCTGCGGCAATCCACGGCACCGAGCACGATTCGATCCGATTCAGAACGTCCGGCAGATGCGGCGCCACCGGCGGGGCATCGAATTCGCGGGCATCGCCCCCGGCGGCAAAGACACGGCCCATGCCGGTGACGATCACCCGGTCAAGCCCGGGCTGGTTTTCGGCCCAGTCCACAGCGGCCATAAGGCCTTGGCGCAGGGCCAGCCCCATCGCGTTCACCGGAGGATTGTCCAGTTCCACAATCCCTGCCGCTCCGTCACGCCGACACTTAACCGCCATTTGATTCCCCCTCAAATTGATGCTATATAATGCCCAAATAGGCACTATATTGCAAATTATAATCACGGATCGCCATGACAAACGATAGCCCGCTTTTGTATTCCCGCGTAGACGGAATTGCCCATATTACGCTGAATCGACCCGAGCGTCTGAACGCCCTGACCCGCGATCTGTTGCTTGCGTTCGCCGAGGCCGCCCAGGATGCCGCCAGCCGCAGCGATGTGCGGGTGATTTCGATCACCGGGGCCGGACGGGCCTTTTGCGCCGGGCAGGATCTTGCGGACCGCGATCCGCGCAAACTGACCGCGCCGCTGGATCTGGAAAAGCTGCAAATCGAATTGTTTCACCCTGTGGTCACGGCGCTGATTGATGCGCCGCAGCCGGTGGTGGCCTGCGTCAACGGCGTGGCCGCCGGGGCCGGGTCCAGTCTGGCACTGGCGGCGGACATGGTGATCGCCGGGGAATCAGCGAAATTCGTACAATCCTTTTCGAATGTCGGGCTGTCGGTCGATGCGGGCGGCGGTCGGGCGCTGGTGCGGGCGCTGGGTCCGGCGCGGGCGCGGGCGATCCTGATGCTGGGCGATTTCCTGACTGCCGAAGAAGCCGCCGAAAGCGGGCTGATCTGGAAAGCGGTGCCCGATGACATGCTGGCCGCCGAACATGCGGCGCTGCTGAAACGGCTGGTGGCGAAACCGGCGATGGCGATGTCGGGCATCAAGACCGCCTTGCGCGCGGCGCAGGATATGCCCGATCTGCAAAGCTATCTGGCCGAAGAGGCCCGCCTGCAAGGCATCGCCGGGCGCCACCCGGATTATGCCGAGGGTGTTCTGGCATTTCTTGAACGCCGTCCGCCGGAATTCGGTAAAGACTAAGCCGGGCGCGGCCTAGTCGAGGAACCCGCGTTCCTTGATCAGCGTCAGCAGGTCTGCAAGCGAGGTCTTCAGCGGCTTGCCCGAGGTATCCAGACGCGCCAAGGCCCGCTCGTACAGCGGCAGGCGGTTGGTCAGGATCGTCTTGAGCTGCGACATCGCCTCGGCATTGCCAGCCATCGGCCGGGTATCGCCCTGCGCCCGCACGCGGTCCATGTGTTCTTCGGGGCTGGCGGTCAGCCAGATCGTGTGGAAATGGTTCAAGAGGGTCGTATAGGTGTCGGGTTCGACCACGATCCCGCCCGCGACCGCCAAAATCATCGTGTCATGGGTGGCGATCACCCGGCTTAGGGCCTGCGCTTCCAGCTTGCGATAGCCTTCCTGACCATACAGCGCCATCACCTCGTTGATCGGCATGCCGCTTTGTTCTTCGATCTCGCGGTTCAATTCGACAAAGGGAATGCCCAGCGTCGCACCGGCCATCGCGCCCAGCGTCGATTTCCCGGCGCCGCGCAGGCCGATCAGACAAATCCGCCGCGCCCGCATCGCCGAGGCCGGGATCGGGTTCAACAGGTCGATCACCCGCTGGCGGGTTTCCAGATTGGCGGCGCGGAATTGTTCGGCCATCCGCAGCACGTCCGACGTCCACGGATCTTCTTCGCCCATCAGCCACTCGATCCGGTGATCCAGCGCCGTGGCGACCCGTTGCAACAGTCCGATCGAGATATTGCCCTCGCCCGCTTCGAGCTGCGCCAGATAGCGCGGCGAGACCCCGGAAATTTCCGACAGAACCCGGCGCGGAATGCCCTTCAGCTCGCGGGCCTTGCGCACACGTTCACCGACCCGTGCGATCAGTGCATCAACAGCCGCATCAACAAACGAGCGGCGGTCACTGGGCGTTGTTTCACCCTTAAAATTAGTTATTTCGCCCATTCGGACTTCCGATCATGCACTATAGCGCACATCTTATCTGGTTTTAAGTTTGGCACAATTGATTTCAATCAACCCCCTGCAAGTAGCGGGGCGATGATCGCGCGGATCTCCTCTGGAGGCTTGGTTTTGGTGAACGTGTCGGCCTGACTGAACACACAGACGAAACGGCCGTCAAAGCAGGTCTTGCCGTTCTGGCGGCCGATGACTTCGAACTCGATCGAGGTGTCGCCCAGCCGGACCGGACGCACCGCACAGATCAGCCGGTGCCGCGGAGTCACCGGCGAACTGAAATTCATGCTCAGATGAACAAAGGGCGTGCCCAGATTGCGGTCCAGCTCCATCTGGAACCAGCCGTCGCCGCCCAGATGATGTTCCCACCACGCGTTGATCGCATCCAGCGCGAACCACGGCAGACGCCCGGTATAGGCGATCTTGGCCGGGTCGCAATCGCCCCACGTCACGCGGATCTCGTGTTCAAACGGGGCGGTTGCCGCCATGGTTTTGCTCCTGATCAGTAGGTCTCGACGTGATAGCGGCCTTCGCTTCGCATGGTGTCACGCAGCGCGACCCATTGGGTGCCGATGCTTTCGGCGATATTGGTAAAGGCTTTCTCGACGCCCTCCTCCATGCCGCGCAGACCGCAGATATAGATATAGGTGTTCGGGTCGGTCAGCATGTCGGCAATTGCCTCTTCCTCGACGATCAGTTGATCCTGCACATAGGATTTCGGCACGCCGGGAATGCGGCTGAACACCAGATGCTTTTTCAGCAGGCTGTCGGGGATTTTCCCCAGCGGGCCGAAATACGGCAGGCTGTCGGGCGTGCGCGCGCCAAAGAACATCACCATACCGCCGCTTTTGTTGCCGACCGTGCGCTGGCGGCGCATGGTAAAGGCGCGGAACGGCGCCGAGCCGGTGCCGGTGCAGATCATCAGCAGCCGCGCCTGCGGGTCGTCGGGCATCAGGAAGGTCGAGCCGAACGGCCCGGTGACCTGAACCTCGTCGCCCATTTTCAGATCGCAGACATAGTTCGAACAGACGCCCTGCTCGTGCCGTTTCACGGTCAGCGACACGTTGCCATAGTTCGGACGTTCACCATCGCGCGGGCTGGAGATCGAATAGAGCCGCGGCAGATGCGGTTTGCCGTCGGCACCGGTGCCCGGCGGGATGATGCCGATGCTTTGACCTTCGAGAACCGGGAAGGGCTTGCCGCCGAAATCCAGAATGATGTGGCGCACATCGGTGTCGGCGCCTTCGGCCGTCAGGCGATAGCTGCCCTGCACCTTGGCGGTGATCGGGTTGGCCAGATTATACATGTTGATCGTCGGCTTCGAGGCCGTCGCCGGGGCCTTGGCCTTGCCGCCCGCGCCCTTGTGCGCGTCGGCCAGCAGCGCCGCCATGGCGTCGTCCAGTGCCTCAAGCGAGGTCGCTGCGTCAGAGCCGCCGCCGGTCAGGATTTCCTCTTGCTCGGGCAGTTCAGCCCAGCCGAATTGGTCGTCCAGCGAATAGGGCGTGTTCACAATCCGCCATTCGTCGATCGAACCAGTGGGGCAAACCGGGATACAGGCCATGCAGAATTCGCATTTGTCGGCATCGATCACCACGTTGTTGGCGTCATGCACGATTGCGCCTTCGATCGGGCAGGTCATCTCGCATGTGTAGCAACGAATGCAGATTTCCGGGTCGATCAGATGTTGCTTAAGCGGTTGGTTCATACCCGTGCCCCTTTGGATTTCAGGAGAATTTCGGGAAGGTGTGCCAGTTCCTGAAACTGCGGGCATTTGCCGTGGCAATCCTCGCAATCAAGGCAGGCGGCCTTGAGGCGCGCGATATGTCCGGCTTCGCGCTGACGCGCGTTCATCTCAATGTCCATGCGACCCTCCCTGTCGTCTTTATGTGTTGGCAAAGGCAGGGCGGCACATGGCCGCCCTGCCCCGGATGACCTTAGGCCATATGCAGTTTGACGTATTCAAAATCGCCCGGCTTGTTGTCGATGCCCACTTTCGGGGCCGAAATCCAACCAGCGAATTTGCCCGGCTCGATGACCGGAACCATCAGCGACTGAATATAGTCGCCATCGGCATGGGTCGGCAGCCAGTCTTTGACGCCCGAGTCATAATCGGCACCCGACAGCAGCTCGCCTTCGGGGCTGAACAGCTTGTCGGCGAAGACGCCGATTTTGCGGTTGAACGCTTCGTGCGGCAGTTTCATCTCGAACTGGATACCAGATTTCTCGATGATCTTGTTCCAGCGGCCAACGCCACCCGCGGCATCGCGGCTGTAATCGTCGCGCAGACGCATGTTGATCGCGGTCAAGGCCGGAACTTCGTGCTGCACCAGCTTGCCATCGACCATATCCCACACTTTGTAGGTGTCGTTGGTCAGCTTGTGGTCGTCTTCGATCCGGTTTTCCATGTACCGGCCTTTGATACCCGCATTGAACGCGTTGGCGGCGTTGGTCGAAACCTCTTGGCCAAACAAGTCCAGCGACAGGGTGTAGTGCAGGTTCAGTTTCTTCTGGATCAGCGGCAGGTCGATCACGCCCAGGGCGCGGATACGGTCGATGTCATAGGGATCATCGATGCCGTTTTCCTTCATCACCTGACAGGTGCGCTCGATCGTGCGGCCGACACCGGTTTCACCGACGAACATGTGGTGAGCTTCTTCGGTCAGCATGAAGCGACAGGTGCGCGACAGCGGGTCAAAGCCCGACTGAGCCAGCGATTCCAGCTGCATCTTGCCATCACGGTCGGTGAAGTAGGTGAACATGAAGAACGACAGCCAGTCCGGGGTTTCTTCGTTGAAGGCGCCCAGCATACGCGGAGCTTCTTCCGAACCCGACTGACGACGCAGCAGATCATCGGCTTCTTCGCGGCCATCGGCCCCGAAATATTTGTGCAGCAGATACACCATCGCCCACAGGTGACGGCCTTCTTCGACGTTGACCTGGAACAGGTTGCGCATGTCGTAAAGCGACGGCGCGGTCTTGCCGAGGAAACGCTGCTGTTCGACCGATGCCGGCTCGGTGTCGCCCTGAATGACGATCAGGCGTTTCATCAGGTTGCGGTATTCGCCCGGCACTTCCTGCCATGCGGGCTGACCCGCGTGTTCACCACAGGGAATGGTGCGGCCTTCGACTTGCGGCGCCAGCAGAACACCCCAGCGGTATTCCGGCATCTTCACATAGTCGAACTTGGCCCAGCCTTTGGGGTCCACGCTGACAGCGGTCCGCAGATACACGTCCGATTTCTGGAAGTTCTGGGGGATCAGGTCACTCCACCAGCTGATATAGCCGGGGTGCCATTTTTCCAGCGCCTTCAGAACGCGCTTGTCCGAGCTGAGGCCCACGTTGTTGGGAATTTGGGTGTCATAGCTGACATTGATAAGATCGAGCATTGAGTTCCTCCTGTTTCCGGTGCGCTCCCGCACGCACCGGTATCTGTTGGGTCTGGGGTCAGGTCAGACGCGCTGCATGTTGTAATCGCCACGCACACCGGTGCCATAGCGTTGCAGGGCGCCGTCTTTGCCCACCGCGTTGGGGCGCTGGAAGATCCAGTTTTGCCAGGCGGTCAGGCGGCCGAAGATGCGCGTTTCCATCGTTTCGGGGCCGGCAAAGCGCAGGTTTGCTTCCATGCCGGTCATTGCATCGGGCGAGAAGCTGGCCCGCTCTTCCATGAAGATGCGGATTTCGTCTTCCCAGTCGATATCGTCCATGATGTAGGTGACAAGGCCCAGATCCTGAGCTGCCTCTGCATCAATGTCAGTGCCGATCGCGGCCTTGGCGGCGTCGACGGCCTCGGGGGTGCCGAGAAAGCGGGTTTGCAGACGGGTCAGGTCGTTGCCCATCGGGTAATCGCCAAAGTTCGAGCTGGCCAGCTTGATGGTTGCCAGCGGGCGGTTGTCGCCTTCGAACTCGCCTTCCATCATGTAGCTGCGATCGACCGACCACAGCAGCTCGGCCAGAACCCCGGCAAAGCACGAGCCGTGCTCGACCAGCGCAACCAGCGACCGCGAGGTCATGTCGACGCGTTTCAGCACGCGTTTCCAGTATTTCAGGATTTCGTTCGCCAGCCAGTGATCCTTGTTGTCCAGCAGCAGTTGCTCGTGGGCCAACAGTTGATCCGGGTCGCCCTGAGTGCGCAGCGCCAGCAGACCGATTTCCATCTCATTCAGGCGCATGTGCAGGATCGCATCATCCAGTTCGCGGGCCAGACGCAGCAGGTAGGTGTTCGCACCCTGTGCCGCGACTTCGTCCATCGACGCCGGGGCCGGCGTGTCGGGGCCATGCAGGGTGACGGTGGCTTTGCGGCCAGCGCGGTCGATCGCGACCTCGACCAGCGAATAGGTGACGCTGTCGTGGCCAAAGCTGCGGTCCAGCGGCGTCAGGGTGATGCCTTTTTCCACATCGGCCTTGGCCGAGTTGGCGGCGAATTCATGGGCACGTTCGGACACGGCGGCGTCGAATTTCGAATTCGGAACCACTTCGTCCACCAGACGCCAGTCCAGCGCCCGCTTGCCTTTGACGCCCTCTTCGATCGAGCAGAACACGTCGGCCAGATCGCGGCGCACTTTGCGCTTGTCGGTGACGCGGGTCAGACCGCCGGTGCCGGGCAGAACCGCCAGCAGCGGAACTTCGGGCAGCGCCACGTTGGACGAGCTGTCGTCGGTCAGCATGATATAGTTACAGGCCAGAGCCAGCTCATAGCCGCCACCGGCACAGGCGCCGCGCACGGCGCAGATGTATTTCTGGCCCGAGTCGACCTCGGCGGCCTCAAAGGTGTTGCGGGTCTCGTTGGTGAATTTACAGAAGTTCACCTTATGGGCATGGGCCGCGCCGCCCAGCATGCGGATGTTCGCACCAGCGCAGAACACCTTGTCCTTGCCGGACTGCATGACGACTGTCTTGACCTCGGGGTGTTCAAAGCGCATCCGCTGGATCACATCGGCCAGCTCAATGTCGACGCCCAGGTCATACGAGTTCAGCTTAAGCTGATAGCCGTCGAACAGGCCGCCGTTCTCATCAACGTCCATAAACAGGTTGGCCACCGGGCCATCATACTCGACACGCCAGTGGCGATATTTCGAGGGGTCAGTCTGAAAATCAATAACCTTGGTCACGTCGCGTCTCCTCCAGGATATCTTGTTATCTGCATTATAGTGCGCATTTGCTTCTGCGGGAAGCGGTTTGTGTATTATAGTGCTTATTTAGTTTTGTTATTTTTCAGCTACTTAGCTATTTCAGGCCAAAACGACCCTTGGTCATTTATGCATTATTTTGCATTTCTAAGGGTCAGCACGGGTTCCCAGCGCCAGATTCGCCTGTTGTTCGATCTGCGCCAGCCGGGCAAGAACGACGTTCAGATCGCATCCCATCACCCGTTCAACGTCCGGCGTCATGCATTGAGACAGCAGGTCCCGCGCCAGTCCAACCAACCGCAGCGCCGCCGAAGGCCGGGCCATCGCCAGCTTAAGCCGGGCATTGGCCACCTGAATCAGCGCCTGCACGAAGCGCCGTTCAGCGCTATCGGATGGCAGGGCCATCCAGACAGGCTCGAACATCTCGTGCGCCTCCCAGAAATAGCCCGCCTGTAGCCAAACCAGACCGTGCCGCCACGCAGCCGAGGCGGCCAGTTGCACCGGGCCATCCCCATCCCGAACCGTCCCGCGCAGGGCGCTGAACGCGCCCTCGGGGTGGCGGTCGGTCCGACCCGGCACATAGGCATGGGTCGGAAACCCGATGCCCTGCGCCTCTGGCATCAGAGCGACAGCTCGCAAGCTGCATCAGCCAGGGCCGCCAGTGCCGACGGGCCGCCCTGAATCGCGGTGCGCTGCATGTGAAAGCGCAAACCACGGGCGCCGCCCAGTTCTTCGCCACCACCGGCACGGCCGGGGCCGCCATGCGCACATTGCGGCATCACGATCGAATGGCCGGTATGGTTGCGACCCACTTCAGCATCGACCATCAGGATGCGGCCATGCCACGGCGCCAGCCCGGCAACGACTCCGGCCTGAACGGCGCGGTCATCCGAGAACAGGCTCAGCGCCAAAGACCCCTCGCCCGCCGCGCCAAGCTGAACCGCCTGATCCAGATCGGCGTAAGGCAGGATGGTGGCACAAGGGCCAAAAACCTCGATCTCGTGCACGGCGCGGGCCGCGGTGGGATCGTCACACAACAGCAGTTGCGGCGCGACAAAGCCGGAATTGGGCGCGACATCGGGCAGGCTTGCGGTTGCCACGGTGCGGGCCTCGGCCCCCAGACGGGCGATGTTTTCCAGCGCGGTATCGCGCTGCGCCACGTTGATCAGCGGCCCGACGCGGGTGGCCTCATCAGCGGGATCGCCAACGGCCAGCGCCGAAACTTTCGCGCCCAACGCCTCGGCAAAGGCCGGGGCCAGCGCAGCCGGAACGAGGATGCGGCGGATGTTGGTGCACAGCTGACCGGCCTTGATGGTCAGCGCCTTGGCGGCCTCGCGCAGGGCAAGATCGAAAACCGGGCTGTCGGGGGTGACATCGGGGCCAAGGATCGTGGCGTTGACGCTGTCGGCCTCAACTGTCAGACGCGGCGCGGCGGCGCGGCCTGCCAGCGCCTGCCGGAACATCGCGCCGGTGTCGGCCGAGCCGGTAAAGGCGATCGAATCCATCGGGCCCAGCGCATCGACCAGACCTTCGCCACCGCCGCAGATCAGCGACAGCGCACCTGCGGGCAGAACCCCGGCAGCAATCACATCGCGCACCATCTGATAGGACAGCAGCGACGTCGCGGTCGCGGGCTTGGCAAGACTGGGCGCCCCGGCCAACAGCGCCACGGCAACCTTTTCCCACATGCCCCACGACGGAAAGTTGAACGCATTGACCTGAACCGCAACGCCGGGGCGCGAGGTCCAGACATGGCGCGAAAAGAACACCGGATCGCGGGCAAGCTGATCCTGACCGGGTTCGATCAGGCTGCGGGCATTGCCCAGCGATTTCGCCAACCGCGCATAGGTTTTCAGCGTGACAATCCCGCCATCGATATCGACCGAGGCATCGGACGCCGTGTTGCCGGAATTCTCGCGGGCGATCCGCACATAGGCGTCGCGGTTGGCGATCAGAACATCGGCCACCGCCTTAAGCAGCTCTCCGCGTTCAGCAAAGGTCAGCGCCCCCAGCGCCGCGCCACCGGTGTCACGGGCAAAGGCGATCCCGCCTGCCAGATCCAGACCCGAGGCATCGGCCCGCGCGATTTCTGCACCCGTGACCGGATTGACCAGCGGACGCCCTGCGCCCGAACCGGCCACCCACTGACCCGACAGATAGCTTTCAAGTTTCATGCGGTTTTTACCTCGACTGTCTCGATCCGGCGCAACCGCGCGGTAAATTCCGCCACCGCCGCCAGAGTTTTTTCGGTCTGATCGAATTGCGGCGCGTGCCGGCAATCCTGCAACATCTCGACATCGACCGGCGCATAGCAGCGGCTGGTGATTTCGGTGATCTGCGCTTCGGTGCCGTATTGGTCCTGCACCCCCTGGATGGCCAGAACCGGGACGCGGATATAGTCGATCACATCCGCCACGTTCCACGCCTTGAAATCGGGGTGCAGCCAGCTGTCATTCCAGCCCCGGAACGTCATCTCGGGGTCACGGTGATAGCGAGCCATCTTTTGTTTCAGGTCCGTGGTCTGATACGCCACTTTCGCCTGAGCGATCTCGGCCAGCCCCATGTCCTCGGTAAAGAAATGCGGCGCCATCAGCACCAGACCGCGCACCCGGTGATCCTCGACGCTGCCGCCATAGATCGCGGCGATGGTCGCGCCATCGGAATGGCCCATCAGGATGCCGGAATGAAAGCCGATCGCGTCCAGAACATGCGGCAGCACGTCAAGGGCCTCGCGGGTCATATAGTCCAGCGGGCGCGGCATGTCGCAGGGATCGGACTGGCCATAGCCCGCGCGCGAAAACACGAACACACCCCAGCCGGTGGCCTGCGCCAGCGCCTGCGGAAAATCCCGCCACAGCGCCGCGCATCCCAGCCCCTCGTGCAGCATCACGATGGTCGGCGCCTGATCCGGGGCCGGGCCGTAACAAGCATATTCCAGCCCCCGCCCCGCCACCGGCAGCAACGCACCGGGGGTTTCAGACCATTCGACCGCCATCACGCGGTCTCGCGCAGTTTGAAGCGCTGGATCTTGCCGGTCGCGGTTTTCGGCAGTTCGTCGACCACGGTGATCCAGCGCGGATATTTCCACATGCCGATCTTGGTTTTGACGAACTCTTTCAGCTCGGACACAACCGACGCATCGGCCCCGTCTTTCAGCACGATAAAGGCGGCCGGCTTTTCAAGGCCTTCCTCGTTCTTATGGGCCACAACAGCGGCTTCCAGAACGGCGGGGTGTTCGACCAGCGCCTGTTCGACTTCGAACGGCGAGACCCAGATGCCCGAGACCTTGAACATGTCATCAGCACGGCCGCAATAGACGAACCGGCCCTCGGGGGTGCGCTCATACTTGTCGCCGGTGCGGGTCCAGTGCCCGGCAAAGGTCGACAGCGATTTGTTGCGGCGGTTCCAATAGCCTTCGGCGCTGGACGGGCCGCGCACAAGCAATTCGCCCACGTCCGAGCCTTCGACCTCTTCGTCGTGCTCGTCGACCAGACGCACCTCATACCCCGGCACCGGGGTGCCCGAGGTGCCATAGATGATGTCGCCGGGGCGGTTCGACAGGAAGATATGCAGCATCTCGGTCGAGCCGACGCCATCGACGATCTCGGCCTTCCACAGCGATTCCCAGCGCTCGCCCACTTCGCGCGGCAAAGCCTCGCCCGCCGAGGTGCACAGGCGAATATTGTGTTCGGGCGCGGTGCCCTTTTTCTCTTGCTCGTTCACCAGCGCGGCATACAGCGTCGGCACACCGCAAAAGATCGTCGGGCGCTCGGCGGCCATGATGTCGAACACGCTGTCCGGGGTCGGGCGGCCGCTGAACAGAACGGTGGTCGCCCCGACAGACAGCGGGAAGGACATGGCATTGCCCAGCCCATAGGCAAAGAACATCTTGGCGACCGAGAACACCACGTCATCTTCGCGCAGGCCCAGCACTTGCTGGCCAAACGTGTCAGCGGTGGCACGCAGCGACGAATGCACGTGACGCACACCTTTCGGCGTGCCGGTCGAGCCCGAAGAATACAGCCAGAACGCCAGTTCATCGCCGCAGGCTTCGACCGCGTCTTCGATCGGCGCGTCCTTGACGAATTCGTCGTAACGCTCGGTCCCGTAGGGCGCCTTGCCTTTGCCGATCACCACGACGGCGCGCAGGAAGCGGTTGCCGTCCAGCGCCGGGCGCACGGTTTCCCACAGCGCCTCAGAGACGACCAGAATCGTCGCGCGGCTGTCGTTCAGCATGTTTTCATAGATGTCGGCGGCCAGAAGCGTGTTCATCGGCACCGGAATCGCACCCGCCTTAAGCGCGCCCCAGAACACGATCGGGAATTCCAGCTGATCGCGGACGATCATCGCAACGCGCTCTTCCCGGCGCACGCCGTGGCGGCTTAGCGCGCCGGCAAAGCGACCGGTTTCCTCGGCCAGTTGACCATAGGTCAGCGTGCGCTTGTCGCCGTCAGCTTCGCGGTAGGCGACCTTGTCGGCGCGGCCTTCGTCAATATGCCGGTCAATGAAATAAAGTGCGGCATTCTCGTTGATGATCGTTTCCACGTCTTCTCCTCCCTAGAAGCGCAGCGGGCCGGGCCCTGACTGTCTTTTGTTACTTGCCAGTAAATTCGATTGCCCCGCCCGGCAGCAGATACAGCACATAGGCGTCTCCACCGCGGACCGTCGGGAAATGTGCGCTGCCCGGACCGTATACATACCATCCTTCGGGCTTGCCGTCGAAACGCGGTTCACCGTCCAACGCCATGATCGCGCCGATCTCGCCGGTGGTGTGCACGTGGTGCGGACCGCGGACATCTTTCATACGCACGACATCGACACTGAATTCCGCCGCCGAAGTGTCGGGCTTGATCGCGCGGCCGAACTTGACCCCGCCAGCCTCGCGCGAGACCAGCCAGCCTTCGGCCTCGCCGGTCTGGCATTCCTGCTTGAGACGCTGAAACGCCTCGCCCTCGGCGGGGTATGTGGCGTTCAGATAGGCCTCAAGATCGGAATCCAGCGCCCGGCCCGTGATCGAACCGGCAATTTCCCCAATCAGTTCAGCAAAGCTTTCAGCGGACATCATTCCCTCCCTGGCAAGAATCGCGCATCGTCAATTATGCTTTATAATGCACTTTCTGCACCATTATGCAACATATTGCTTTACTGGATGCACTTTTTTGCATAAAACCAGAGTCGCACCAAGGTCTGAGGAGGATCTTGTCCGCACTCAAAGGGAGGAACCTATGAAGAAATATATCTCCGGGCTGGCCGTTGCCGCTGCCCTGACCACCATCAGCACCGCCGCTTTGGCCGAAACCACCGTGGGCTTGCTGCTGCCCAAATCTGGTGTGTTCGCCGCGCTGGGGAACGAAATCGACGACGGTTTCGTTTTTGCACTGGAAGAAGCCGGTCGCGCAGATGACATCAAGATCGTCCGCGAAGACACCGAAGTCAAACCGCCGGTCGGTCTGGCCAAGGCGCGTAAACTGGTGCTGCAAGACGAAGTCGACGTGATCGTCGGCGTGGTTTCGTCGGGCGTTTTGGGCGCGATGCGTGACTTCATCCACGAAGCCGAAGTGCCGCTGATCGTATCGAACGCTGGCAACGACGCCGCCACCGGCGCCGCCTGTAGCCCCTATATCACCCGCGTGTCGTTCTCGAACGGCCAGGTCAACCGCCCGATGGGCCAGTGGATGCACGATCAGGGCATTCAGAAGGTCTATACGCTGGCGTCTGATTATGCTGCCGGTCACCAGATGATCGACAACTTCACCGCAGCCTTCACCGAAGCCGGCGGCGAGATCATCGGCTCGGAATACACGCCGTTCGGTCAGACCAAGGACTTCGGCCCCTACCTGACCAATGCCCGCGCTGCCAACCCGGATGCGATCTTTGTGTTCTATGCCGGTGGCGAGGCCATCAGCTTTGTCAAACAATATGGCAGCTTCGGCATGGCCGCTGACGTGCCGCTGTTCGGCTCGGGCTTCCTGACTTCGCCGCTGTATGTGGCTGCCGAGGGCGATGCCGCCGTGGGTGTGAAAACCTCGCTGCATTACGTGCCGACGCTGGACACCCCCGAGAACAACGCCTTTGTCGCGGCGTTCAAGGAACGTTTCGGCCGCACCCCGTCGGAATACGCGGTTCAGGGTTACGACTCGGCCCGCGTTCTGCTGGGCGCGCTGGATTCCGGTGCCACCGATCGCAAGTCGATCGCTGCTGCCCTGCCCAAGGTCAGCTACACCGGTCCGCGCGGTCCGCTGGAAATCGACCCCGCCACCAACAACGTGGTTCAGAACATCTATATCTATGAAACCGTCAAGGACGGCGATGCTCTGACCCAGAAAGTCGTTGGTGTGGTCGAAGGCGTGCGTGACGCGCCCAACGGTTGCGCTCTGCAATAAGCCTGCCCTACTTCCCCGCGCCCGATCGTCCGGCGCGCGGGGAAGACCATTTTCTCAGGGGGACTGTCTGCCATGACCGATGCCGGCTTCTGGATTCTGCAATTTCTGAACGCGCTTCAATACTCGATGCTGCTGTTCTTGCTGTCGATCGGGCTGACCGTGATCTTCGGCCTGCTCCATTTCATCAACCTTGCCCATGGCGCGCTGTATATGCTTGGCGCCTATGTCGGGGTCAGCATCGCCGCCGCCACCGGCAGCTATTGGGCCGCCTTCCTGCTGGCACCTCTGGCCGTCATGGCAATCGGAGCGGTGCTGTATTTCACCCTGATCGACCGGTTAAGACAGGCCGGGCCGATGAATCAGGTGCTGGTGACCTTCGGCCTGATCTTTGTCTTTCTCGATGCGGTGCGCATCGGCTGGGGCGATATTGCCCTTGGCCTTGATGCTCCGAAAATGTTTCAGGGCGCCAGCCATATCTTTGGCGTCGATTATCCGACGTATCGGCTGTTCATCATCGCGCTGGGCCTTGTCGTGATGGGGGTGCTGATGGTGATCCTGAACCGCACCCAGATCGGCGCGATGATCCGTGCCGGGGTTGAAAACGAACACATGGCCGCCGCGATGGGGATCAATGTCGGTCGGCTGTTCTTTCTGGTGTTCTGCGTCGGCTGCGCGCTGGCCGGTCTGGCGGGCGTCGTTGCGGCGCCGGTGTTCTCGGCCACTACGGGTATGGGGATCTCGATCCTGATCCCGACCCTGATCGTCGTGGTGATCGGAGGCCTTGGCAGCCTGCAAGGCGCGGTCGTCGGCGCCCTGATCGTCGGGTTCCTTGAAACCCTTGGTGCCGCGGTTCTGCCCGGCTTTGCCGCGATCAGCGTCTATCTGCTGCTGGCCGCCATTCTTGTTCTGCGCCCGCAGGGCCTGATTCCGGCGCGGGGTTAAAGCAATGTTTCGTCAAACCCCGCTTCGCACCTTCGCCCTGATCGCAGTTCTGGCCGGTCTGGCCACCTATGCCGCCACCGGAGGCTATTTCGCCCGCGAGATCGTGCTGGAAATCACCATTCTGGCCATTCTGGCGGTCAGCCTGGATATCGTCTCGGGCTTCGGCGGCATGGTGTCGCTGTTCCACGGCGCGCTGATGGGCCTGTCGGCCTATGGCTACAGCGTGCTGACGGTGAAATTCGGCCTGCCGCCCCTGCCCGCTGCGGTGCTGGGCGTGGCCTTTGCCGCCGTCTGTGGCACCATCGTCGGCGGCATCGCCTCGAACACCACCGGCATTTTCTTCATCATGACCACGCTGGCCTTCGGGCAGTTGGCTTATACCCTTGTCTTTCAGTCGCGCTGGCTGGGCGGCGATGACGGCATGGGCGGCATCCCGCGGTTTGATTTCAAATGGCTGGGCATCAACATGAATGACTCGCTGCAATTCGCGATCTTCGCGATCCTGCTGCTGGGTCTGGTCTATGTCGCGGCGGCGGTGCTGTTGCGCGGGGCCTATGGCCGGACGCTCAGCGGCGTTCACGCCAACGAGGACCGGATGCGCGCGCTGGGCGTCACCACCTGGGTGGTGCGGATGCGCGGCTTTGGCTTTTCGGCGCTGCTGGCAGGGGTTGCCGGGATCATCGCCGCGCAGCACACACAGTATATTTCGCCGGAGCTGCTGTTCTGGACGGTCTCGGGCGAGGTTCTGATCGTCGCCATTCTGGGCGGTTCGGGCACATTGATCGGCCCGGCGATCGGCGCGGTGGTCTTTGTGCTGCTGAAGCACGAGATCAGCAATTATACCGATCACTGGCATATGTTCGTCGGCGCCGCCCTGATCCTGACCGTTCTGGCAGGCGGGCGCGGGATTTACGGGCAGCTTGAACATTGGCTCAAGCGGGGGGACGCGTGATGCTGGAAGTCCGCAATCTGTGCAAATCCTTCGGCGGCATTCATGTCACCCGCAACGTGTCCTTCACGTTGGAGGCCGGCGAGCGCCGGGTAGTTCTTGGCCCGAACGGCGCCGGGAAAACCACGCTCTTTAACCTGCTGGCCGGGACGCTGAAACCGACCTCGGGCGATATCCTGCTGGAAGGCAAATCCATCAGTCGTCTCAGCGCCAGCCAACGCGCCCGCGCCGGGATTTCCCGCAGCTATCAAAAGAACAACCTGTTCCAAGACCTGACGTTTCGGGAAAACCTGATGCTGGCCGCCGCCGCTGGCGCCGGGCACACCAGCGCCCTGTTCCGCGACAGCTTTCAGGACAAGCGCCTGAAGGAAATCGCTGACGAGGTGGCCGAACAGGTCGCCCTGACCGATCTGCTGGATCGGCCCGTGGCCAGCGCGTCTTATGGCAACCGCCGCCAGCTTGAGGTCGGTCTGGCCCTTGCGACCAAGCCGCGCCTGCTGCTGATGGACGAGCCGACCTCAGGCGTCGGTCCCAGCATGATCGACGGGTTTCACCACCTGCTGCAACGGCTGCCGCGCGAGCTGACCGTTGTCATCATCGAACACGATCTGGATCTGGCCTTTGACGTGGCCGACCGCATCACCGTGCTGAACTATGGCGAGGTGGTGTTTGAAGGCACGCCCGAGGAGACCCGCGGCAATCAGATCGTGCGCGATATTTATCTGGGGAGCTGGCAGGCCGATGCTTGAACTGAACGCGATCCAAAGTGGCTATGGCGAAACCCGCGTGATCCACGGCCTAGACCTGACGGTGCGCGAAGGCACGGTGCACGCCCTGCTGGGCCGCAACGGTGTCGGCAAATCGACCACGTTGAAAACCATCATCGGCCACCTGCGGCCGATGGCGGGCAAGATCCTGCTGGATGGCGCCTCGATCGGCGGCAAGGCTCCGCATCAGGTGTCGCGCATGGGGGTGGCCTATGTGCCGGAAACCCGCGACGTGTTCGGCGCCCTGTCGGTGAAGGAAAACCTTGAACTGGCCGGTCGTCTGGCCCCGGCCAATCCCAGCTGGACCATCGAGCGGGTGATCGACTTTTTCCCCAATCTCGGCAATCGCATGTCGAATGGCGGGCATGAATTGTCGGGCGGCGAACAACAGATGCTGGCCATCGGCCGCGCCCTGATGACCGAGCCGCGCATCCTGTTGCTGGACGAACCGACCGAGGGTCTGGCCCCGATCATCATCCAGCAGATCTTCAGCAAGCTGAAAGACCTGAAAGCCGAAGGCCTGACGATCCTGCTGGTCGAGCAGAACTTCAACTTTGCCGCCGGTCTGGCCGATGAAATCAGCCTTGTCGGGCGCGGGCAATGCGTCTGGCACGGCACGGCGGCCGAACTGGCCGCTGACAGCGACACTCACCAGAAATGGCTGGGCGTCTGATCTGACCCTGACGATCAAAGCGCGACCCTTTGCGCGCTCTGGCTGACCACGATCCCGGCCCTTCCCATGGAGGGCTTGGGGTTGTGGCTGGTCCTGTCGCTAAACCCGGTCGGCGTCGGTGAACGGTTCGATCAACTGCGGACCATCGGCGCGGTTCGAGTTGACCTCGGGGCTGACGCGATGAAAGGCAAAGCGGCCCTCGGGCGCGGGCAGCATCAGCTTTGCGGCGCCGGTCCCGGCCTCGCCCAGCCAAAGCGGCCAATCCCGGGGCTCAATGGACAGCGGCATCCGGTCATGCACCGCCGACAGGCTGTCATTGGCGCGGGTGGTGACGATAGCGCAAGTGCTGATCCCCTGCCCGTCCTGCTCCCAATCCTGCCAGATCGCGGCAAAGGCAATCGGCGCGCCGTCGCTGCGGTGGATATACCACGGCAACCGCGCCCCGCCCGGCCCCGCCGACCATTCGTAATAGCCCGTCGCCGGGATCAGCCCGCGCCGTTGGCGGCAGGCGGCGCGAAAGGCCGGTTTCTCGGCGATGGTTTCCGCCCGCGCATTGATCAGCAGCGGCCCGTCGGTCGGGGTTTTATACCACTGCGGCACAAAGCCCCAGCGCATCGGCCGCAAACGGCGCTGGCCCTCGGTGCTGGCGACAATCGCGATCTGCTGGCCAGGGCACAGGTTGAAATCGGGCACCGGCGGCAGGTCATTCGCCGGGGTGGCCGCGAACAGCCGCGCCATGGCGTCATGCGGCAGGGTCACGGCTAGGCGGCCACACATCCGCGCCTACCGGGAATAGGATTTGCGGGCGATCTCGATCCGCGCATCCATCATCGACATTTCCCGCATGATCTCGCGGCGCTTGGTGCGGTCGCTTTCCTCGCGCAATTCGGCGCGCAGCCGCTCAAGCTCACGCGAGAGGGTGACGAATTCCGGCACGCCGCCGCTTTCGCGCACCAGCCGGTTCAGCAGCGCGTTCTGCGGGTCGTCAACGGGCGGCAAGGGCTTGCCCGCGCCCGGCAGGTTGTCAAACGCCCCGTCGGCCTCGGCCAGTTTGATGCGGGCGTTAATCAGGTCGATCAACGGATGGTCCATGGCCTAAGAATGCCACCAAGCCCCGCAAAGAAAAAGCCCCCAGACGCCCCGGATCGCCCACCGCAGCAGCGCTTGGGATTGACCGCGGTCCCGGCACAGGGCATGTCACCGACATGCTGATTTTCAAGATCCTCCGCCGCCCCGAATGGGTCGAGTTCCGCGATACCGGCTCAACATTGGGCGCGCCGGTCGATCTGGCGGACGGATTCATCCATTTCTCGACCGCCGCGCAGGTCGCCGAGACCGCCGCCAAACATTTCGCCGACGAAAGCGATCTGGTGCTGGTCGCGTTCGATTCGGATGCGTTGGGCGAGGCTCTGAAATGGGAACCGTCGCGCGGCGGGGCGCTGTTCCCGCATCTTTACCGGCCGCTGCGACTGGACGAGGTGATCTGGGACAAGTCGCTGCCGCTGGGCGCGACGGGCCATATCTTTCCGAAAGGTGTCGTATGAGCGTGATCGAAAAGCTGGGCCTTGCCGTCCTGCACAAATGTGATCCCGAGCGGGCGCATGGGTTGTCGCTGACGGCGCTGCAGACCGGTCTGATGCCGCTGCCGGGGGTCTATGGCTCGCCCCGGCTGGCGACGCGTCTGGCGGGGCTTGATCTGCCGAACCCTTTGGGGCTGGCGGCGGGATATGACAAGAATGCCGTGGCGCTGGCGCCGCTGGCGCGCGTGGGCTTTGGCTTTGTCGAGGTCGGCGCCGCCACCCCCCGGCCCCAGCCCGGCAACCCGCGCCCGCGCCTGTTTCGCCTGACCGAAGACGCCGCCGTCATCAACCGCTTTGGCTTTAACAACGACGGCATGCAGGCCATCGCCACCCGGCTGGCCGCCCGCGCCCCCGGCCCGATCGTCGGCCTGAACCTTGGCGCAAACAAAGACAGCAGCGACCGCGCCGCCGATTTTGTCCGGGTGCTGGAACATTGCGGCCCGCATGTCGATTTCGCCACGGTCAATGTCAGCTCGCCCAACACCGAAAAGCTGCGCGATCTGCAAGGCAAGGCGGCGCTGTCGGCGCTGTTGGCCGGGGTGATGCAGACCCGCGCCGCGCTGGCCCGTCCGATCCCGATCTTCCTGAAAATCGCCCCCGATCTGAACGCCGATGAACTGGCCGAAATCGCCGAGGTCGCGATCTCCAGCGGGCTGGACGCGGTGATCGCCACCAACACCACCCTGTCACGCGACGGCCTGCGCAGCGCGCATAAATCCGAAACCGGCGGCCTGTCCGGCGCGCCGCTGTTCGAGAAATCCACCCGCGTTCTGGCGCAATTGTCGAAGCTGACCGAGGGCAAGCTGCCGCTGATCGGCGTCGGCGGCGTTGGCTCGGCGGAACAGGCCTATGCCAAGATCCGCGCCGGCGCCAGCGCGGTGCAACTTTATTCCGCGATGGTCTATCAGGGCTTGTCTCTGGTGCCGCGCATCGTGCACGGGCTTGAAGATCTTCTGGCCCGTGACGGGTTCAATACCGTGGCCGACGCCGTTGGCACCGGACGAGAGGACTGGCTATGAGCGACGTTATCATCTGGCACAACCCGCGCTGTTCGAAATCTCGGCAAACCCTTGCCTTGCTTGAGGAAAACGGCATCACCCCGACCGTGCGCCTGTATCTGGACGACGCGCCCGATCTGGACGACCTGAAGGCCGCGCAGGCGGCCTTGGGCCTGCGCGCGGTCGAATTCTGCCGGGTGAACGAGGCAGCTTTTGCCGAGGCGGGCCTGTCCAAAACCGATGACGACGCCACCCTGCTGGCGGCGATGGCGGCGACGCCGAAACTGATCGAACGCCCGATCGTGTTCGCGGGTGGCAAAGCGGCGTTGGGCCGTCCGCCGGAACAGGTTTTGGACCTGTTCAAGGTCTAAGGCCGGATCGCGCCCGCCTCGGTCACGATAACATCCATCGGCTGATCGGTGGCTTCGACCGTCAGGGCATCGACCGCCTGCCCCTGAAAGGCAAAGCCGATCGCCACGACCGGCCCGGCGGCGCGCAGCTGTTGCAGCGTGCGGTCATAAAACCCACCACCATAGCCCAGCCGATACCCGCGCCCGTCATAGGCCAATAACGGCACCACCAGAACCTCGGGCACCAGATCCGGCCCCTCGGCCGGGATCAGCGCGCCAAACGCCCCGGCGATCATCACGGCTCCGGGATGCCAACCGCGAAACCCCAAAGGCCGGGCCTTGCCCAGAACCACCGGCATGCAGATCGACGCATCCAGACGCGACAGCGCCGGCACCGGATCGGCCTCGCCGCGCATCGGCATATAGCCCGAGATCACCTTGCCCTGATAGCCGCGCAAGACCTGATACAGCGCCTCACCCGCCGCCGCGACGCGCGCAGGCGTGTTCAGCCCCTGCCGCTGCTCCAGCGCCGCCTGACGCTGCGCTGTCTTGGCCGCCGCAACCCCGGTCATAGCAACAGAATCGTGGCCAGCCCCAGAAACGCGAAAAAGCCGACCACATCAGTCACCGTGGTCACGAACGCGCCCGAGGCCAGCGCCGGGTCAACGCCCAGTTTCTCTAACGTCACCGGCACGACAATGCCCGCCAGACCGGCTATCACCAGATTGATGATCATCGCGCTGCCAATCACCACGCCCAGCATCGGCGAGCCGAACCACAGCATCCCGACCCCGCCCATGACAGCGGCGAAAATCACACCGTTCACCAGACCGACCAGAGCTTCGCGTCGCACAACCCGCCACAGGTTCGATCCGGTCAAGTCCTTGGTGGCAATCGCGCGCACCGCCACGGTCAGGCTTTGCGTCCCGGCATTGCCGCCCATCGAGGCCACGATCGGCATCAGCACCGCCAGCGCCACCAGTTGCGTGATCGTGCCCTCGAACTGGTCGATCACCAACGAAGCCAGAATCGCGGTGATCAGGTTCACCCCCAACCACGGCAAACGCCGCTTGGTGGTCTCGATCACCCGGTCCGACAGGCTGCTTTCGCCGACACC
>NZ_JBFHDW010000005.1:0-21175 GCF_041584535.1 Actibacterium sp.
ACCCTTCGTCGCCCTCATAGGCGGCGCCATAGACCCCGGCCAGCGTCTTGACCTCGGCGCGGTGACGGCCGAATTCCTTTTCCATTGCCATGCTGATTTCTCCGACAGATGCTCGGGTACGCGCCGCCTCCACGGCCGCCTCCAGCAGGTTTCCTCCTTCTTTCGCACGGCGGGTGAGCTCGTCCAGAGCTGCCTGGCACGCCGCTTCGTCCCGCTCGGAACGCATTTTTTCCAGGCGGGCAATCTGGCTTTCGCGGACCGCCACATTGTCGACGTCGAGAATGTCGATCGGGTCTTCTTTCTCCTTGCGGTACTTGTTGACGCCGACGATGACTTCTTCGCCACGGTCGATCATGGCCTGCCTGCGAGCTGCCGTTTCCTCGATCCGCAGCTTGGGCATGCCGGAGGCCACCGCCTTGGTCATGCCGCCCATCTCCTCGACTTCCTCGATCAGCGCCCAGGCTTTCTCGGCCAGTTCGGCGGTCAGGCTTTCGACGTAGTAGGAGCCCGCCAGCGGATCGACCACGTTGGTGATGCCGGTCTCTTCCTGCAAGATGATCTGGGTGTTCCGCGCGATCCGGGCCGAGAATTCGGTCGGCAGGGCAATCGCCTCGTCAAAGGCGTTGGTGTGCAGCGACTGGGTGCCACCCAGCACCGCCGACATCGCCTCATAGGCGGTGCGGACGATGTTGTTATAGGGGTCTTGTTCCTGCAACGACACGCCCGAGGTCTGGCAGTGGGTGCGCAGCATCAGCGACTTGGGGTTCTTCGGGTTGAACTCGGACATGATGCGATGCCACAGGAAGCGGGCGGCGCGCAGCTTGGCGATTTCCATGAAGAAGTTGGTGCCGATTGCGAAGAAGAAGCTGAGGCGCCCGGCAAAGGCATCGACATCCAGACCACGCTCAAGCGCGGCTTTGACGTATTCCTTGCCGTCGGCAAGGGTAAAGGCCAGCTCTTGCACAAGGTTCGCCCCGGCCTCTTGCATGTGATAGCCCGAGATCGAGATCGAGTTGAATTTCGGCATATCGGTCGAGGTATATTCGATGATGTCCGAGATGATCCGCATCGACGGTTCCGGCGGATAGATATAGGTGTTGCGCACCATGAATTCTTTCAGAATGTCGTTCTGAATGGTGCCGGACAGCACGCTGCGATCATGGCCCTGTTCTTCGCCCACGACGATGAAGTTCGCCAGAATCGGGACCACCGCGCCGTTCATGGTCATCGAGACCGACACCTTGTCCAGCGGGATACCGTCGAACAGGATTTTCATATCCTCGACGCTGTCGATCGCCACGCCGGCCTTGCCGACATCGCCGACAACGCGCGGGTGGTCGCTGTCATAGCCGCGGTGGGTGGCAAGGTCGAACGCCACCGACACGCCCTGCTGACCGGCGGCCAAAGCCTTGCGGTAAAAGGCGTTCGATTCCTCGGCGGTCGAGAACCCGGCATATTGGCGGATGGTCCACGGACGCCCGGCATACATCGTCGCCTTTGGGCCACGGGTGAACGGCGCCGCACCCGGAACCGACCCCATGTGATCCAGACCCTGAGTGTCGTCTTCGGTATACAGGGGTTGAACCGCGATGCCCTCGCGGGTTTCCCATGTCAGATCGTCCAGCGATTTGCCGCGCAGTTCCTTGGCAGCCAAATCAGCCCAGGCTTGTTTCTTATCCGTCATCGGATCATTCCTTTCCTGTCGTCCGGTCAATTGCCGTTTTCGCGGCCTCAACCATCGCAAATTCGCAATCACCGCCTATATTTGACGGGATCGGAGGTGTCATGAAATCACTCGCAATTCTGGCCGTCGCCCTGCTGGCCCCACTGTCGGCTCTGGCCACGGATGCCACGCCGCCCAGCCCGGCGATGCAGTGGCAAGCCGACCCGAAAACCGTGTTCGAGGCACACGACGTCGCCTTGGCCGATTTCCAGTGGATCGCCCGGCCGGTCGTGGTGTTCGCCGACACGCCCGCAGACCCGCGGTTCCAACAGCAAATGGCGCTGCTGGCGGCCCGCGCCGACGAACTGGCTGAACGCGACGTGGTCATTCTGACCGATACCGACCCGACCGCCCTGTCCGACGCCCGCCAGCATCTGCGCCCGCGCGGGTTCATGCTGGCGCTGCTGGCCAAGGATGGCACCGTGGCGCTGCGCAAGCCGTTCCCGTGGGATGTGCGCGAGCTGACCCGCGCGATCGACAAGATGCCGCTGCGCGAGCAGGAAATCCGGGACCGGCACGCGGCCCCGGATTGATATGTGGCGCTGAGGCTCACTCGAACTCCATGATCACGTCGTCCACGGCAAGGCTGTCGCCCGCAGCGGCGTTGATCTTGGACACGATGCCCTTCTTCTCGGCGCGCAGGATGTTTTCCATCTTCATCGCCTCGACGGTGCACAGCGCCTGACCTTCCTGAACCTCGTCGCCAACGGCAACATCGACCTTCACGATCAGACCCGGCATCGGGCACAGCAACAGTTTCGAGGTATCCGGCGGCATTTTCTCGGGCATCAGCGCGGCCAGCTCGGCCTGACGCGGGGTATAGACCTTGGCCACCAGATCGGCGCCACGGGTGCGGATGCGGAAACCGCTGACCGCTTTGCCCACTTTCAGAACCAGCGGATCGCCGTCGATATCGATGACCGCAAGGCTGTGGCCCGGCACCCATTCCGAGGTCACGCGATGCTTGGTGCCATCGGCAAAGATCACGGTCGAGCCAGCCGGATCGGCGTCGATGGTCACGGCAAAGCTTTCGCCCTGCACCACGACCACCCAATCCTTGCCGACGGTGCGTTCGTGATTGTCCATGCGGCCCGACACGCGCGACCGGCGGATTTCGGTGACGCGATACATCGCCGCGACCGAGGCCGCCACGTTGCGCAGCGCATGCAACGGCAGGGTCACGCCTTCAAAGCCCTCGGGGTATTCTTCCTCGATAAAGGCGGTGGTGATATTGCCCGAGATAAAGCGCGGGTGATCCATCACCGCCGACAGGAACGGCAGGTTGTGGCCGATGCCTTCGACTTCGAAGCTGTCCAGCGCGACGCGCATGCCTTCGATCGCTTCGGCGCGGGTCGGAGCCCAGGTGCACAGCTTGGCGATCATCGGGTCGTAATACATGCTGATCTCGCCGCCCTCATAGACGCCGGTATCGTTACGGACCACGTGATCGGATTCGGCCACTTCCACCGGGGGGCGATATTTCGACAGACGACCGATCGACGGCAGGAAGCCGCGATACGGGTCTTCGGCGTAAAGCCGCGATTCCATCGCCCAGCCGTTCAGTTTGACATCGTCCTGAGTGATGCTCAGAGGCTCGCCATTGGCGACGCGGATCATCTGTTCCACCAGATCGACGCCAGTGATCAGCTCGGTCACCGGGTGTTCCACCTGCAGACGGGTGTTCATTTCAAGGAAGTAGAAATTGCGATCGCCATCGACGATGAATTCCACGGTGCCGGCGCTGGTATAGCCGACCGCTTTGGCCAGAGACACGGCCTGTTCGCCCATCGCCTTACGGGTGGCGGCATCAAGGAACGGGCTGGGGGCCTCTTCGATGACCTTCTGGTTCCGGCGCTGGATCGAGCATTCGCGCTCGCCCAGATAGACGCCGTTGCCGTGGCTGTCGCACAGAACCTGAATTTCGATGTGGCGCGGCTGGGTGACGAATTTCTCGATGAAAATCCGGTCATCGCCAAAGCTGCTGGCGGCCTCGTTCTTGGACGACTGGAAGCCTTCGCGGGCTTCGGTGTCGTTCCACGCGATCCGCATGCCCTTGCCGCCGCCGCCAGCCGAGGCCTTGATCATCACCGGATAGCCGATCTGGTTCGAGATCTTGACTGCCTCATCGGCGTCCGCGATCAGGCCCATATAGCCGGGAACGGTCGAAACCTTGGCTTCCTGCGCGATCTTCTTCGAGGTGATCTTGTCGCCCATGGCCTCAATGGCACCAACCGGGGGGCCAACAAAGGCCACGCCCTCGGCGGCCAGGGCCTCGGCGAATTTGCTGTTTTCGGACAAGAAGCCATAGCCCGGATGCACGGCCTGCGCGCCGGTCTTGCGGATGGCGTCCATCACCTTGTCGATCACGATATAGGACTGGTTCGCCGGCGGCGGGCCGATATGCACGGCTTCGTCCGCCATGCTGACATGCAGCGCGTTCTTATCGGCGTCCGAATAGATCGCCACGGTCGAAATGCCCATCTTGCGCGCGGTCTTGATGACCCGGCAGGCGATCTCGCCACGGTTTGCGATCAGGATCTTGTTAAACATCGTCAGTCCCTTCAGGCAGAGGGCCGGGGCCGGTTGGCCCCCGCCGAAAATACGAAAACGCCACCGGGGACAAACCCCCCGATGGCGCAAGTGTTCAGTCGGTCCGCCACAGGGACGGTCCGGGTATTCAGAGTGGTGTTATTCGCACACGCCCGCGTCGTCGCACAGGGCGCCGCCGGCCGCACCGATTGCAGCGCCGGTGATGACGTTACCGCCGGTCGCATCCGCAATGAGCGCGCCGCCAAGCGCACCGGCAAGGGCGCGTTCGCCGTCCGATTCCAGACAGCCCGCAAGCGCAAGGAAAAGCGCCGGTGCGGCGATGAGAGTAAGTTTACGCATGTTTCTGCTCCGCCATTATTGTGAGGGGTATTGATGCCCCCAGTATGCGGCCAGACGAAAGCCGTTGCCAAGCGTGAAAAACGCGACAAACCGCCATAGGCAATGGCGCGCCGATCCCGGCCCGTGCGAAAAAACTCTGGCCTGACCCGCAAGGGGCCAGACCAGAGGAAAGGGGAAGGGTAACGGTTAGCACAGAGCGGGACGCTGGAACGCATTTCACGCCCCTCTCTGCGGATCAGATTGCCGCAGAATTCGAGGCCGTCAAAGGGCTGGTCCTTCGGGCCGCCGATCTGGGCCGAATTCCGCCAAAATACTGATTGCGCCAGCGAAAACATGCCTAGTCGGCCTCATCGAACGCATCGGGAAAGCTGCGGCGCGCGACGGCGACATTGATCTGCAGCAGCGCCTCGTAACTGGCGGGATCGAACGGGTCTTCGGCGGGCACAACCTCGCGGCCGAACAGCCAGCTTAGACGGCCAGCGTCCAGATTTCCGCGCTCGAACGGGTCTTCGCCGAAATTTTCCCACAGCGCCTGCATGAAACCGGCATCGGCGCGGCGGTCTGCCGGGCGGCGATCGGGGTAACGCTCGCGCGCGACCAGCGGCGTCGCGCCTTTTTTGTTGTCGCGACGGATGGTGAACTGGAAATCAGTGCCCGGAAGACGCCCGGGAAAACCACGATGTTTCAGCATGACACGCCCCCCAGACTGGTCGGGCGGTCAATAGCGGGGACAGGGCCACGGCCCCGTCCCGCACACCGATCAGTATTTTCAGTATTTGGTGTAAGTCTGTTCAGCGACCACCGGGGTCGGTTCGACATACATGACTTCTTCTTCCGCGGCGCAGGCTGCTGTGAAGGCCAGCAGGCAAACGGCGATGAAGGCTTTTGCGGAATACGACATGCTACGCTCCTGTTACGATCAGGGGCCCAAAAACGCGGCCCTGTCCCGATTATACCCCAATCGGCGCAAACCGCATATGTCGGATGTCCACCCCAAGGGCGTTGCGGCGAGAAAGCCCCCCCCCCCGCCCATGAAAGCGGCAGTTGTCGCAAGATTTTGCCGGGTCATCAGAATTCCTCCCAGATACAGGTGGTGCCTTCGGGGCGGTATGCCTCGAAAAACTGGGTCGCATCGGGGTTGGGCTGACCGAATTCAACCAGACGGTCAGACAGAGAAATCACGATCTGGGCCGGGCGCGGGCCGGTGACGGCCAGACGCGGCAAAGCGAAACTTTCGCACAGGAACAGCATGTCAGGCTCGGCCTGATCGAAGGTCATGCCGGGGGCCTCGCGGCGAATGTCCGGTGCGACAAACCGAAAGCGCGCGGTCAGGCCGGTCGGGCCGGGCTGACCCCAGACCATATCGACATAGCTGACCGGCTGGCCCGAGGGCACCGTCACCGGGGTCAGTTCCGCCAGCGCCGGCAGCGCCACACAGGACACGGCGGCAAAGGCCAATGGGCGCAGCGCGGTCATGCCTGCCCCCTGCTGGCATGGCGCAGCCAGCGGGCGCGGTTGCTTTCGTCGCTCAGCACGGCGGCAATCCGGGCCTCGGTGCTGGCGCGTGGAAAGGTCCGGGCGTGAACACGACCCCCCGCCCGGACCTTCAGGTGCGAACCCTCCTCCTCGATCCGCACCACCGGGCTAAAGCCGCGGACGCGCCGAAGCGCACGCCACAGGTCTTGCCGGATTTGTTGCGCCAAAATGCGCTTGCTGACACGCGGCAGCATCGTTCCGGCCACCACGTCAAGACGTGGAGGCAGATGGCGCGCCAAGGTCAGCGCGCGATCTTCGCGGATGATGTGCCATGCGTCCCGCATGAGCGTCTCCCAGAATTTCCGGCTTACAGCGGAATGTTGTCGTGCTTTTTCCACGGGTTCTGCAGCTTTTTCCCCCGCAGCGACGCAAAGGCGCGGGCCACGCGACGGCGGGTGGAATGCGGCATGATCACCTCGTCGATAAAGCCGCGTTCAGCCGCGACAAACGGGTTGGCAAAGCGGTTCTCGTAATCCTGGGTGCGCTTGGCGATCTTTTCAGCATCGCCCAGTTCCGAGCGATACAGGATCTCGGTCGCGCCCTTGGCCCCCATCACCGCGATCTGCGCTGTCGGCCAGGCATAGTTGAAATCGCCGCGCAGGTGTTTCGAGGCCATAACGTCATAGGCGCCGCCATAGGCCTTGCGGGTGATGACGGTGACTTTCGGAACCGTGGCTTCGCCATAAGCGAACAGCAGTTTCGCGCCGTGCTTGATGACGCCGCCATATTCCTGGCTGGTGCCGGGCAGAAAGCCGGGCACGTCGACCAGCGTCAGCAGCGGAATTTCGAACGCATCGCAGAAGCGCACGAAACGGGCGGCCTTGCGGCTGCTGTCGATGTCCAGACAGCCTGCCAGAACCAGCGGCTGGTTGGCGACGACGCCAACGGTCTGACCTTCGATGCGGACAAAGCAGGTGATGATGTTCTTGGCGAAATCTTCCTGAATTTCGTAAAAGTCGCCCTCGTCCGCCAGCTTCACGATCAGCTCTTTCATATCATAGGGCTGGTTCGGGTTGTCGGGGATCAGGGTATCAAGGCTGTCCTCGATCCGGGACGGGCTGTCAAAGAACGGACGCACCGGCGGCTTTTCGCGGTTGTTCAGCGGCAGGAAGTCGACCAGACGCCGCACTTCGGCCAAGGCCTCGACATCGTTCTCGAACGCTCCGTCGGCAACGCTGGATTTCTTGGTGTGGGTGCTGGCGCCGCCCAGTTCCTCGGCGGTGACGACCTCGTTGGTGACGGTTTTGACAACGTCGGGGCCGGTCACGAACATATAGCTGGAATCCTTCACCATGAAGATGAAGTCGGTCATGGCGGGCGAATAGACCGCGCCACCGGCGCAGGGGCCCATGATCACCGAAATCTGCGGCACCACGCCCGAGGCCATGATGTTGCGCTGGAACACTTCGGCATAGCCGGCCAGCGACGCAACGCCTTCCTGAATCCGCGCCCCGCCCGAGTCGTTCAGACCGATAACCGGCGCGCCGTTCTGGATCGCCATATCCATGATCTTGCAGATCTTCTGAGCGTGGGTTTCCGACAGCGACCCGCCAAAGACGGTAAAGTCCTGGCTGAACACATAGACCATGCGACCGTTGATGGTGCCCCAGCCGGTGACAACGCCGTCGCCTGCGGGACGGTCCTGCTCCATGTCGAAATCGGTGCAGCGATGCGCCTTGAACATGTCGAACTCTTCGAACGAGTCCTCGTCAAGCAACAGCTCAATGCGTTCGCGTGCGGTCAGCTTGCCCTTGGCGTGCTGACTGTCGATCCGCTTTTGACCACCGCCCAGACGTGCCGTCGCGCGGCGACCTTCGAGTTCTTGCAGGATATCTTTCATCTTGGACCTTCCCATGCCGGTTTCGGGTGACACTACATGTGACGCGGCGTGTCACAAAGCTATTTTCGGCGTATTTGCAAATTTCTGGCAGAGCCTTATTTGCTAATTGCAAATTAGCAAATATCTCACTTTCAGTTGACCATATGGACAAGGCTTGTGCAACGGCCTAAGCCTTGGCGATGAACAGCAAATATTCAGCGCGGTTCCTGGACCGGCAGACACCCCCTCATGTGTTTACGCTTGTCTTGCTCGCAGGCATTTCTGCGCTGTCGATGAATATTTTCCTGCCCTCTTTGCCCGAAATGACCGAGTATTTTCAGACCGACTATCGTCTGATGCAGCTCTCTGTCGCCCTGTATCTGGGTATGAACGCCGTTCTTCAGATTCTGATCGGCCCGATCGCCGATAAATACGGCCGCCGACCGGTGATTCTGGCCAGCACAGGCCTGTTTTTGGTTGCGACTCTGGGCTGCCTTGTCGCCCCCACGACCGAGATTTTTCTGGCCTGCCGACTGGCTCAGGCGGTGATCGCGACCTCGATGGTTCTGTCGCGCGCCATCGTCCGCGACGTGCTGCCGGGCGACGAAGCGGCCTCGATGATCGGCTACGTGACCATGGGCATGGCGCTGGTGCCGATGTTCGGGCCGGTGATCGGGGGCGTTCTGGGCGGGGCGTTTGGCTGGCAATCGACCTTTGTCACCCTGCTGATCGCCGGGACCGGGGTGCTGATTCTTGTCTGGTTCGACCTTGGAGAAACCGGCAAGCCGCGCGACATCACCCTTCTGGCACAATTCCGCGAATATCCCGAGCTGTTCCGCTCGCGCCGATTCTGGGGCTATGCGCTGACGGCGGCGCTGTCGTCGGGCGCGTTCTTTGCCTATCTCGGCGGCGCGCCCTTTGTTGGCAGCACGTTTTTCGCGCTCGACCCAACCACCCTTGGCCTGTATCTGGGCGCGCCTGCGGTGGGCTATGTGTTGGGGAATTTCCTGACCGGGCGCTATGCCGCGCGCTATGGCATCACCCGGATGATGATGCTGGGTTCGGTGGCGGTGTTCGGCGGGCTGGCGCTGTCGCTGATGCTGTTCCTGATGGGCGCCACCCATCCGATGGCATTCTTCGGGCTGACCAGCTGGGTCGGGCTGGGCAACGGTCTGGTGCTGCCGAATGCCACGGCGGGCGCGCTTTCGGTGCGGCCGCATCTGGCCGGGACCGCCAGCGGCCTTTCAGGCGCGATCATGATCGGCGGCGGGGCAATGATGTCGGCGATGTCCGGCGCGTTGCTGGTGCCGGAATGGGGGGTCTATCCGTTGCTGCTGATCATGCTGACCACATCTGTTTTCGCGATTTTCGGCACGCTTTACATCCGCCGGGTCGACCGCCTGTCCGGGCCGCCGATGGGCCACTAGGCTCTTGCCAGACACCTTTGCAAAGGTAAGACTATAAGTCGCAAAACTGCAAAGGCGACCCGATGGCAAATCAGAAACTCTATGCTGGCGTCAAGCTGCGCGAGACCCGAACCCGGCTGGGTCTGACGCAAAAGGAATTCGCCACCAAGCTGGGCGTCAGCCTGCCCTATCTGAACCAGATGGAGAACAACAACCGCCCGGTTTCGACCGGGGTTGTGCTGGCGCTGGCGCAGGAGTTCGGCTTTGACGTCACCGAACTATCGGCAGGCGATGCCGAGCGCATCGTCACCGACATGCGCGAGGCGCTGGCTGATCCGGTCTTTGCCGATGCCGCGCCGCCGCTGGCCGATCTGCGCCTGACCGCCTCGAACGCCCCTGCGCTGGCGCGGGCGTTTCTGGACCTGCACCGCGCCTATCGGCAAACCCACGAACGACTGGCGCAACTGGACGAGGCCCTCGGCCGCGACGATGCCCGCGTCCGCCCCAGCCCGTGGGAAGAGGTGCGCGATTTCTTCCATTACTGCGACAACTATATCGACGCGGTCGACCGGGCGGCGGAACGCTTTGCCTGCCCCGGCGGCACCCGGGGCGATCCGATGTTTCTGGCGCAAAAGGCGCTGGAAAACGCCGGGGTGACAATCCGGCGCGACAGCAGCGAGGCCCTGCGCGGCTATGATGCCGAGCGCCGGGTGCTGACGCTGAATTCGCGCGTGGCGCCAGCGACGCTGCGGTTCCAGATGCTGCATCAGGTGGCGCTGTTGCTCTATCCCGATCTGCTGGACGCGACGCTGGATTTCGCCCGCTTTCAAAGCGAAGAAGCCCGCGGTATCGCCCGCATGGGTCTGGCCAACTATTTCGCCGGGGCGGTCCTGTTGCCCTATCAGACCTTTCTGGACGCGGCGCAAACCACCCGCCACGATCTTGAGCGCCTGACCGACCTGTTCGGCGCCTCGATCGAGCAGGTGGCGCATCGCCTGTCAACGCTGCAACGGCCCGGCGCCAAGGGTGTGCCGTTCTTTTTCGCCCGCGTCGATCAGGCGGGCACGATCACCAAACGGCACTCGGCCACACGGCTGCAATTCGCCCGGTTCGGCGGCGCCTGCCCGCTGTGGAACGCCCATCACGCCTTCGAGGCACCGGGCCGTTTTCTGCGGCAACTCGCGGAAACGCCGGACGGCGCGCGCTATTTCTGTCTGGCGCGCGACATCACCAAATCGGGGGGGGCATGGGGCGCGCCGGTGCGGCGCTTTGCGATCGGGCTGGGCTGCGAGGTGCAACATGCCGGGCAGATCGTCTATGCCGATGACATGGATATCACCCGCGCCACGGCGTTCGAACCTATCGGGATTTCCTGCCGGATCTGTGAACGCCGCAACTGTGCTCAGCGTTCGGTGCCTCCGCTTGAGCGCCGCCTGACCATCGACCCCAACAAGCGCGGCATCCTGCCCTATGAGGTGGCGGAATAGCGCCCGCCCGGCAACGCGCCGGACGGGCCATAACTTAGTCGGCTTTCGCCGCGGCCGACAGGGCGCGACCGATCTGGTCTTTCAGCGCCATGCGCTGTTTGCGCATCTCGGTCTCGTGCAGTTCATCGGTGGGTTCGACATTGGTCTCGGCGCGGTGAATGGCGCGGTTCACCTCGTGGTATTCGTCAACCAGTTTAGCAAAATGGCTGTCGCTGGTTTTCAGGCTGTGAATTGCGTCAACCTGATCCGGGAATTCTTCGGCCAGCTCGTGGGGGGTATGCGACATCGCGTGTCTCCTTCCTGTTATGAGTCGACCCACGCTAAAGCAGCGATTCCCATGCAACATTGACGCGGATCAAACAGCGTCAGAGTTTCGTGGCAACGGCGGGCGGGGTCACGGTGCGGCGCTTGAGTTGCGACTCGCGCCAGGTGATGAAACTGACCGAGGCAAGGATCAACGTGCCGCCGGCAACCACCCACGGATCGACGCCTTCGTCGAACACGGCCCAGCCCAAAAGCGTGGCCCAGACCAGTTGCAGAAAGGTGATCGGCTGGGTCACTGTCATCGGCGCGGCACCGAAGGCCAATGTCATCGTGTAATGGCCCGCCGTGGCAAAGGCCGCCACCAGCGCCAGCCACGCCACCTGAGTCAGCGTCGGCGTCACCCAGGCCGCGATCGCAAACGGCGTCAGGCCGATGGTGACGCAAAGCGACAGCATGCCCACGACGGTGGCGGCGCTGACTTCGCCGCTCATCTTGCCCGCGATCAGATACGAGCCGCCGAACATCACCCCGGTGACAAGCATCGCCAGATGGCCCGGCTCGACCTCGCGAAAGCCGGGGCGGATAATGATCATCGCGCCGACAAAGGCCACGGCAATCGCCATGATCCGGCGCACCGCCAGACGTTCGCCCAGAAACAGCGCCGCGCCGATGGTGACGTAAATCGGGCTGAGGTAATTCATCGCGGTGACTTCAGCGATGGAAATCTGGGTCATGGCAAAGAACCAGCACATCACCCCCAGCGAATGCGCCGCCCCGCGCGCCGCAAAGAACCCAAGCTGGCGCCGGGTGATGCGTTGGCGAAAGATATTCAGCAGCAGCGGCGACAGCGCCAGCGTGCCGATAAGATAGCGCAGAAAGGCGGATTCAGGCGCCGGCACACCCTTGCCGACATGTTTGACCGTCGCGGTAACGCAGACGAACAACATGCCCGTCACCAGCATCCAGAAGATGCCCACGATCGGACGTTTGTCAGGCGCAGCGGTGTTGGTCATGCGCCGACCTGACATCAAGCCCAAAGCCGGTGCAAGGGCGAAATGACATGTGTTAAGTAAATTCCCGCCCCAAAAATGAAAAACGGCAGGCCCGGATTTGGCCTGCCGTTCCGGGTCGGGTCCAAGCCGCAACGGGCTTAGAGCTGATCCATGATTTCGTCGGAAATCTCGAAATTGGCGGTGACGTTCTGAACGTCGTCATCGTCTTCCAGAGCGTCGATCAGCTTCATCAGCTTTTGCGCGCCGTCGAGGTCCAGTTCGGTGGTGGTTTGCGGCTTCCACACCAGCTTAGTCGATTCCGACTCGCCCAGTTCGGCCTCAAGCGCGGTGGACACGTCGTTCAGGTCGGTATCGGCGCACCAGATGATGTGGCCGTCCTCGCTGCTTTCCACGTCCTCGGCCCCGGCCTCGATCGCGGCCATCATCACGGTGTCGGCGTCGCCGGTGCTGACCGGATAGCTGATCTGGCCCTTGCGGTCGAACATGAACGCAACCGAGCCGGTCTCGCCCAAATTGCCGCCGTTCTTCGAGAAGGTCGAGCGCACGTTCGACGCGGTGCGGTTGCGGTTGTCGGTCATCGCCTCGACGATCACCGCAACGCCATTCGGGCCGTAGCCTTCGTAGCGGATTTCGTCATAGGTTTCCGCGTCGCCGCCGATGGCCTTTTTGATCGCGCGTTCGATCACGTCCTTGGGCACCGAAACCGATTTGGCCTCTTTCACCGCCAGACGCAGGCGCGGGTTCTTGTCCGGGTCAGGGTCGCCCATCTTGGCGGCCACGGTGATTTCCTTGGACAGCTTAGAAAACAGCTTGGACCGCGCGGCATCCTGCCGACCTTTGCGGTGCTGAATATTGGCCCATTTTGAGTGGCCTGCCATGGGAGTCTCCGAAGCTATGTAATTTGTCCGCGCCTCTATAAGACAGCGCGCCCCATGCCTGCAAGAGCAGGCTCCGGGTCAGAGCGGCCAGAAAAACGGGATCAGGGCCGATGCCAGCAGTCCGATCGACAGGTTCAGCGGAATTCCGACCTTCATGAAATCGGTAAAGCGATAGCCGCCGGGGCCATAAACCAGCGTATTGGTCTGGTAACCGATCGGAGTCGCGAACGAGGTCGAGGCCGCCACCATCACCGCCACCACCAGCGGCCGCGGATCGACACCCAGCGCCAGCGCCAGATTGATGGCAATCGGGGTGACCACGACCGCCACGGCATTATTGGTGACGATCTCGGTCAGGATCGAGGTCAGCAGATAGATCGCCCAGATCAGCAGGAAGGGCGGCAGGGTCGCCAGAAACGGGCTGATGCCCTTGACGATCATCATCACCGCGCCCGAGGCCTCAAGCCCCGCGCCCACCGCAAGCATCGAAAAGATCAGCACCATCAGGCGCGCATCGACGACCGAGAACGCCTCTTCGCTGTCGATGCACCGGGTCAGCAACAGCACCGCCACCGCCAGAACCGCCAGAAACAGGATCGGCGCAACACCGAACGCCGCCAGCACCACGATCCCCGCCAAAGCGGCAAGGGCCACCGGCGCATGGCTGCGGCGGAAGGCCCGGGCGGTGGGTTCGGTGATGTCGATCAGTTCCATATCGGCGGACAGGCGGCGGATGTCTTCGGGCGCGCCTTCCAACAACAGCGTGTCCCCGACCCGCACCACCAGATCATCCAGCTTGCGGCCGATATTCTGGTTCCGCCGGTGCACAGCCAGCGGATAGACACCATAGCGGCGGCGCAGGCGCAATTCGCCCAGCGAGCGGCCGATCATCCGGCAACCGGGCGAGATCAACGCCTCGACCGTGGTGGTCTGGACCGAGGACAGCTTGTCCACCAGCCGCAATTGCTTGGACTTTTGCAGGCCCAGCAATTCCGACATCTCGGTGCGCAACACCACGCGGTCACCGGCCTCAAGCAGCACCCCGGCCAGATCGCGCCGCAACGACGCGTCGCCGCGCAGCACGTCGATCAGCCGCACACCGTCGCGTTTGAACAGGTCGATCGAGCGCACGTGCTGGCCGATCAGCTCGGAATCCTCGGGCACGGCGACCTCGGTAAAGAACTTCATCCGGCTGCGATCGGACAGCAGATCGGCCATCGATTCACGGTGCGGCAGGATCTTGCGGCCAACCAGCCCCAGATACAGCATCCCCCACAGCACAAGGATCAGCGCCATCGGGGTGACTTCGAAAATCGTGAACGGCTCAAGCCCGGCATCGCGCGCCACACCGTCAACCAGCAGGTTGGTCGAGGTGCCGATCAGCGTGGTCATGCCGCCAAGGATCGAGGCATAGCTAAGCGGGATCAACAGCTTGCTGACCGGCAATTTGATCATCCGCGCCAGCTTGACGAAAACCGGGATCATCATCACCACGACCGGCGTGTTGTTCATAAAGGCCGAGGCCAGAACCACGAAACCAAGCAACCCGGCAATGCCGATGATCGGCGCCCGCTCGGTCGCGCGTTCGGCATAGGATATGAACCCGTCCAGCGCCCCGGTCCGGGTCAGCGCCCCCATGATGACGAACATGGCGCCAATGGTCCAAGGCGCGGGGTTCGACAGCACCTCAAGCGCCGCGTCATAGGGCAGAATGCCCAGAAACAGCATCACCGCCGCCCCCGAGACCGCGATGACCTCGGCCGGATAGCGTTCGCGCACGAACAGCACGAACATGACCGCGACAACGGTCAGCGCAAGAATAGCGTGGGACGTTTCTGAAAGAGAAAGGTCGATCATCCTGTGGGGGCCTGTGTGCGCATCGGACACACTTTAGCGCGCGCCGCCCCTTGCACAAGCACAGACTTATCCGCAGCTTGCCCTAGGGGGCCGAAGGCTGCAACCGTCCGCCGACCCGCACCATTTCCAGGCGCTTGGCCTTGCCGCTGCGATCATCGGTCTCGACATAGAGGCCCGACAGCGTCGCCTCGCCCGTGGCCGGGGTAAAGCGCGACTTGGGCATGCCGGTGATGAAACGGCGCAAAGGCTCGGCCTTTTCCATACCGATCACCGAGTGATAATCGCCACACATGCCGGCATCGGTCTGATAGGCGGTGCCGCCCGGCAGGATCATCGCGTCGCCCGTGGGCACATGGGTATGGGTGCCGACGACGATACTGGCGCGCGCATCGCACCAATGGCCCATCGCCATCTTTTCCGAGGTCGCCTCGCAATGCATATCGACCAGCGTTGCCTGCGCCAGCCCGCCCAGCGGATGCCGCCTGAGTTCGATATCAATTGCCGAGAACGGGTCGTCGAACGGGCGTTTCATGAACACCTGCCCCAGCACCTGCGCCACCAACACCTTGCGCCCGCCGGTCGCGGTGAACAGTCGCGCGCCCTTGCCCGGCGCCTCTTTGGAAAAGTTCAGCGGCCGGATGATGCGCGGTTCCTGCGTGATGAAACTCAGCATTTCCTTCTGATCGAACGCATGATCGCCCAGCGTCAGGCAATCGGCCCCGGCGTCCAGCAGTGACTTGGCATGGGCTGCCGTCAGCCCGGCACCCGACGTGGCGTTTTCTGCGTTGACCACGACAAAATCGAGGCCCCAATCCGCACGAATTTTCGGAAGGCGTTCCGTCACGGCCGACCGACCGGCCCGGCCCATGACATCGCCAAGAAATAGGATCTTCATAGGCCTTGCCTAAGCCCAGCCGCCCGCAGGAGCAAGAGCCGAGCAGCGGAAAATATGCCCGTTTCCCAACAAAACCGGTTATTGCGCCGCCCCGCGCTCAAGCGCCGGATAGCGCAGCGCCAGCGTCACGCCGCGCGCCACGAAAGACAGCAGAAACGCCAGCCACAGCCCGTGCACCGCAAAGGCCGGCACCAGAATCAGCACCGCCGCCGCATAGATCACCGCCGAAACCGCCATCATGTTGCGCATGTCGGCGCTGCGGGTGGCCCCGATAAAGATCCCGTCCAGCATCCAGCTGGGCACGCCCAGCACCGGCGCCAGCACCATATAGGGCAGAAAGCTGCGGGCCAGGTGCCGCACCTCGGGCGCGGTGGTCATGGCGTCGATGAGCGCGCCACCGGCCAGCGCAAAGACCAGCGCCAGCATCACGCTGCTGCCCAGCCCCCACATCCCGGTCACCAGCGCCGCCCGCCGCAACACCGCCCGGTCACGCGCGCCCAGCGCCTGCCCGACCAGCGCCTCGGCGGCAAAGGCGAACCCGTCCAGCGCATAGGCGGTGACCGCAAGGAATTGCAGCAGGATCTGGTTGGCGGCCAGCGGCACGTCTCCGAAATCGGCGGCCAGAAACAGGAACGAGATGAATATCCCCTGCAACAGCAGTGACCGCAGCAGGATATCGCTGTTGACCCGCGCCATGTGGATCAGCCGCCGCCGGTCGAAAATCCGCACCGCGTCGCGCCACGCCGGGGTGGCAAAGGCCGCCCGGCACAGCCACAACCCCAGCATCAACCCCGAGCATTCCGCCAGCACCGTCGCCGTCGCCACGCCGGTCACGCCCCAACCCAGACCCAGCACGAACCACAGGTCCAGCGCCACGTTGCAGCCGTTCATCCAGACCTGCACCACCAGCACCGCGCGGGTGCGTTCCTGCGCGATCAGCCAGCCGGTCACGCCATAAAGCGCAATCGCCGCCGGGGCGGACCAGATACGGATGCTCATATAGCGCCGGGCAAGGGTCTCGACCTCGGCGCTGGCGGGGGACAGGGCAAACCCGGCCCCGAACAACACCGCCTGCGCCGCGATCAGGGCGCAGCCACCGGCAAGACCGATCAGCAAGGCCCGCGACAGCAGGGCCGAAACCTCGGCCCTGTCGCGCGCGCCCAGCGCCTGACTGGTCAGCCCGGTCGTGCCCATGCGCAGGAAACCGAAAATCCAGTAAAGCCCACCAATGATGATGGCGCCGATGCCGACCGCGCCAATCGGCGCCGCCTGCCCGATCTGACCGACCACGCCGGTATCGACAACGCCAAGAATCGGCACCGTGGCGTTCGAGATCACGATCGGCAGGGCAATGCGCAGAACCCGGCGGTGCGTGACGGGCCGGGCGGCAGTGGTGTCAGCCATCGTCCTGCGGCATCAGGAAATGCCCGGTGGCCTGCGCGAACAGCCGGGCGCGGTTATCCTGCCATGCCTCGACATGCACACTGGCATACCGCCGCCCCGAGCGGTTCACCCGCGCCCGCGCATAGGCGTCGCGCGGCAGGCCCGAGCGCAGGTAATCAATGGTAAAGTCGATGGTCTTGGGCAGGCGCGGGATGTGACCGGGGCTAAGCGAGGTCGGATCCAGCTCGCCGCGCTCCATCTTGTCCCACAGCGTGGTCCAGCTGAGACCGATGATCGCCGTCACCTCAAGAAACGCCGCCGTCACACCGCCATGAATGGCGGGCAGGATCGGGTTGCCGATCAGTTTTTCGTCAAAGGGCAGGATCGCGGTCAATTCGTCGCCGCGGCGGTCGAATTCGATCCCCAGATAATTGATGTAGGGCACACCATGCACCAGCGCGTTCAGCGCCGCGTCCCGGCGTTGCTTGACCACTTGAACGGGTTCGGGTCGAGGCCTGCTCATGTCTTTCTGCTCTCCACGGTGAAGGTTCCGGTGGCGCTGGCGACCGGGCGATCACGGTCGTCATCCATCGCCAGCGCCCGCACAAAGGCGACCGAGCGCGTGACGTGATAGCATTCGGCCCGCGCCACGATCCGCTGCCCCGGCGTGGCGGGACGCATATAGTCGATCCGAAGGTCGATCGTGGCGGTCGTCGGCGGCGAGATCGGATGCACCATCACCGCAGAGCCACAGGTCGTGTCCAACAGGGCCGATACCGCACCGCCGTGAATCACTCCGGTCTGAGGATCGCCGACAAGACGTTCGTCATAGGGCATCGAGATTTCGATCACCCCCGGCCCCACGTCTTCGATGCGCATCGACAAAGCCTGCGCATGCGGAATCACGCCGATGAAATTATGTGCAAGCTTCGTTCTACGTTCCGGATTATCCGACATTCGCGCCCCCATTTCTGCAGCGCAGTGTAATCGCTCTTGCCAGTGGCTGGGCAACCCCCTAAATATGCAATTGCGAATTATTCTCATTTTAGGCTGATCCACAATGAACACCGCCACTACCACACCGACGCGAATGACCGGCCTGACCGCGTTTGCGCGGTTCACCGGTCCGATCCGCCCGAAACGGGCGGTGGTCGTGCTGTTGTATCTGGTGCTGGCGATTGTGCCCGGCGATCTGGGTGCGCTGACGCGCAGCCTGTTCACCGATGCGTTCACACAGGTCTCGGTGTTTGTCGCGGCGACGCTGTTGCTGTTTTACGGCTCGGAACGCCTGTTCCATTTTGACATGGGCACTTTCCTGAGCAAATCGAAATTCTGGCAGGTGCCGGTGGCGTCGCTGTTGGGGGCAACGCCGGGCTGTGGCGGCGCGGTTATCGTGGTGGCAGCCTATAGTTCGGGCAATGTCGGCATGGGCGCGCTGGTGGCGACGCTGACCGCGACGATGGGCGATGCGGCGTTTCTGCTGATCGCAACCCGCCCCGAAGCGGCGCTGGTGGTGCTGCCGATTTCGCTGGTCGTCGGGGTGGCCTCGGGCTGGCTGGTGGATTGGCTGAACCCGATGCCGGCCACCAACCCGATCGGACATTGTGAAATCGCCCCCAAAATCGGCAAGACCCGCCTGCGCGACTGGACGTATTGCCTGATCGTCCTGCCCGGCCTGATCGTCGGCGGCGCGCAACTGGCGCAGATCGAGCTGACCCATGTTCTGGGCCTGCCGATCACGCCGATTGCCTGTCTGGGCGTCGGGGTCGGCCTGTTGATCTGGATGGTCTCGCCGGTGAATGCCATGACCAACCCCAGCGATGCGCCAGTGACCCGCGCCGCCGAAGAAACCAGCTTTATCACCGTCTGGGTTCTGGCCGCGTATCTGGCCTATGACTATGCCGCCGCCTATGCCGGGCTGGACCTGCATCAGTGGTTCCAGACCATCGCGCCGCTGCTGCCGCTGATCGCCATTGCCATCGGTTTCGTGCCCGGCTGCGGGCCGCAGGTTCTGGTCTGCACCCTGTATATCAACGGCGCGATCCCGTTCTCGGCGCTGATCGGCAACGCGATCTCGAACGACGGAGACGCCTTGTTCCCGGCCATCGCACTCAGCCCGAAAGCCGCGGTTGTCGCCACGATCTATTCAGCGATCCCCGCGCTTGTGGTGGCCTATGGCTTTTATTTTCTGGCCCCAAACTTCATGAACTGATTTGCACACCGCGCCCGAAGCCATTACCGTCGCGCCAATCTAATTGACAGGGACGACCAATGCCGGGGGAACGCCTGAGCTTTAAAGACATGTGTGCGCGCTTCGATGTGACGCCGCGCACGCTGCGGTATTACGAATATATCGAACTGCTAAGCCCCGACAAAGAAGGCCGCAGCCGGTTCTATAACCCGCGCGAGATCGCCCGAATGACGCTGATCCTGCGCGGCCGCCGCTTTGGCTTTAGCCTTGAAGAGATCCGGCAATGGCTGGAAATCTACGAAAGCGAAGGGTCGGAAGCCCAGAACAAATCCTGGGTCGAACGCGCCGATCGCCAGTTGGTCGCGCTGCGCGAACAGGTTTCGGACCTTGAAAACACCATCGACGAATTGCAAAAACTGCGCAATGACGTCGCCAAAACTCTGAAATAAATCATTTTTTCCGGAAAAAACGTCAAGTCGCCTTCCTGTGCCCCTTGATTTACGTTTACGTAAACGTAAATTTTACTTGAAACGAATCCCGACCCAAGGCATTACCGCCGCAAGTTCAGCAACCAGAGTGCCGCCATGACCGAGACATATTTCACAATCAGCGAGATGTGCGCCGAGTTCGATGTGACCGCGCGGACCCTGCGGTTCTATGAAGACAAAGAGCTGCTGTTCCCCAAACGCGAGGGCCAAAAACGCCTGTTCACCCGCAGCGACCGCGCCCGCGTGAAACTGATCCTGCAAGGCAAACGCTTTGGCTTCAGCCTTGAAGAAATCCGCCAGTTGCTGAACCTCTATGACATTGACGACCAGCAAGAGACGCAATTGCGCAAGACCGTTGAACTGTCAGAAAAGCATTTAGCAAATCTGCAGCAAAAACGTGATGAACTGGATACGGCGATCCACGATCTGAAAACCCAGATGAATTGGATGTCGGATCGCCTGAACACCCTGCAATCAGAACAATAAGACCATCCGCACGATAAGGAGGATTCTCTATGCCCAGCTACACCGCCCCGACCCGCGACATGCAGTTCGTCCTGCACGACCTTCTGAACATCTCGGGCTGCGACATCCCCGGCTTTGACGAGCTGGAATCCGATTTCACCTCGGCGGTTCTGGAAGAGGCCGGCAAGCTGGCCTCCGAGGTTCTGGCGCCGCTCAATCAAATCGGCGACGCCCAGGGCTGTCGCCTGGAAAACGGCGTGGTCCGCACCCCCGACGGGTTCAAGGACGCGTTCGAAAAGCTGAAACAGGGCGGCTGGACCGGGCTGGATTGCGCCCCCGAATATGGCGGTCAGGGCATGCCCTTCGTGCTGAACACCGCCGTGAACGAGATCTTCGTCACCGCCAACATGGCGTTCAGCATGTATCACGGCCTGACCCACGGCGCCTATTCGGCGATCCACGCCCACGGCACGCCCGAGCAGAAACAGACCTATCTGCCCAAGATGGTCACCTGTGACTGGACCGGCACCATGAACCTGACCGAACCGCATTGCGGCACCGATCTGGGTATGATGCGCACCAAGGCCGAACCGCAGGACGATGGCAGCTATAAGATCACCGGCCAGAAGATCTTTATCTCGTCGGGCGACCATGATCTGTCGGAAAACATCATCCATCTGGTGCTGGCCAAGGCCCCCGGCGGCGGCGAAGGCACCAAGGGTATCTCGCTGTTCATCGTGCCGAAATTCATCGTCAACGCTGATGGCAGCCTGGGCGAGCGCAACGGCGTCAGCTGCGGCGCGCTGGAAGAAAAGATGGGCATCCACGGCAACTCTACCTGCGTGATGAACTATGACGGCGCCACCGGCTATCTGCTGGGC
>NZ_JBFHDW010000006.1:0-19577 GCF_041584535.1 Actibacterium sp.
TCCTGCCGCCTGACCGGCTGACGGCGCTGTTCTTTGTGCCGGAATCCGACCGGGCCGGCATCCAGCCCGGCGCGATCTTCGATGTGACCTGCACCGGCTGCGCCTCGGGCCTGACGGCGCGGGTGACGCGGCTGGCCTCGTCACCGCAATACACCCCGCCGATCATCTACAGCCACGAAGAACGCGCGCGTCTGGTGTTCCGCGCCGAGGCTGTGCTGGAAAATCCGGGCACCCTGCTGCCCGGTCAACCGCTGACCCTGACGCCACGCCCATGACCGACGCGCCCGCCATATCCGTTCAAGGCCTGACCAAGGTCTTTGGCGACCGCACCGTGGTCGATCACTTTGACATGCAGGTGCCCAAGGGGGCGATCTATGGCTTTTTGGGGCCGAATGGCTCGGGCAAGACCACGACGATCCGCATGATGTGCGGGCTGCTGACCCCGGATGCGGGCAGCGGCACCTGCCTTGGCTTTGACATTCTGCATGAGCAGGACCGGATCAAGGCCAATGTCGGCTATATGACGCAGAAATTCTCGCTGTATGAGGATCTGACGATCCGCGAGAACCTCGATTTCGTCGCCCGCATGTATCAGGTGCCGAACCGCCGCGACCGGGTGCGTCAGGCGCTGGCCGATCTGGGGCTATCTGAGCGCGCCAACCAGTTGGCGGGCACGCTGTCGGGGGGCTGGAAACAGCGGCTGGCGCTGGCGGCCTGCATGATCCACGACCCGGCGCTGTTGTTGCTGGACGAACCGACCGCCGGGGTCGACCCCAAGGCGCGGCGCGATTTCTGGGACGAAATCCGGCGCCTGTCGGCCGCAGGCGTAACGGTTCTGGTCTCAACACATTACATGGACGAGGCGATCCAGTGCGATTTCATCGCCTATATCGCCTATGGCAAAAAGCTGATCTCAGGCCCGGCGCGCGAAATTCCGGCGATGATCGGCCTGCACACCTATCAGGTCACCGGCCCCGACATTTCCGCGCTGGAGGCCGAGCTGCGGCAGGATCCCGGCGTCGGTCAGGTGGCGCGGTTCGGCGCGGTTCTGCATGTCTCGGGCACCGACAGGGCGGCGCTGGATGCGGTTGCCCGGCGGCATCAGGACAAGGGCGACCACAAATGGCGCCTGAAAGAGGCCGAACTGGAAGAGGCGTTCATCTATCTGATGGCCGGGGCCGAAGATAATTTTCAGGCGGTGGCGGAATGAAGATGCGTTTTTCCCTGTCGCGGTTTCTGGCGGTGCTGACCAAGGAATTCGTCCAGATGCGTCGCGACCGCATCACCTTTGTGATGATGATTGGCGTGCCGATGATGCAATTGCTGATCTTTGGCTATGCGATCAACTCGGACCCGCGGCACCTGCCGACGCTGGTCGAGATGTCAGACCAGGGCCCGGTGACGCGGGCGGTGCTGATGGGGATGAAAACCTCGACCTATTTCGACTTTCAGGGCGTGGTCACCAGCCCCGAACAGGGCGACAAGGCGCTAAGGGATGGCTCGGCCAGCTTCGTCGTGGTCTTCCCGCCCGAATTCGAGCGCGACGTGATCCGCGGCCTGCATCCGAACATCCTGCTGTCAGCCGATGCCTCGGACCCGGCGGCGGCGGGCGGCGCGGTGGGGGCTATGTCCGGCATTATCGACACCGCCATGGCGCAGACCCTGCAAGGCAGCCTGCGCGCCAGCGCTGGCACCCAGCCGCCGTTTGGCGTGGTGGTGCACAAGCATTACAACCCCGAAGGCCGCACCGCCCTGAACATCGTGCCCGGCCTATTGGGGGTGATCCTGTCGCTGACCATGGTGATGATCACCGCCGTCGCCATCGTCCGTGAAACCGAGCGCGGCACGATGGAGACCCTGATCGCCACCCCGGTGCGGCCGCTGGAGGTGATGCTGGGCAAAATCATGCCCTATGTTCTGGTCGGCTATGTGCAGACCGGCGTGTTCCTGATGGCCTCGCGCGTGTTGTTCAGCGTGCCCTTCATCGGCTCGCCGCTGGCGTTCTATCTGGGGTTCAACCTGTATATCATCGTCAATCTGGCGCTGGGGTTCCTGATCTCGACCGTGGCGCGCAGTCAGATGCAGGCGATGCAGATTTCGTTCTTTACCCTGCTGCCGACGATCCTGCTGTCAGGGTTCATGTTCCCCTTTGCCGCGATGCCCGGTTGGGCCCAGGCCATCGGCAGCGCCATCCCCGCCACGCATTTCCTGCGGCTGGTGCGCAAGGTCATGCTGAAAGGCGCGGATATTTCCGACATCTCGGGCGACATGCTGCATATCGCGATCATCATGCTGGTGATCGTCGCCGTGGCGCTAAAGCGCTATCGTCAGACGCTGGATTAACCGCGCAGCGGCTTATTTGGGGCTGCGCGGTTTGGGTTTGCCACCTTTGACGAACTTGCCGCCGGGTTTCGCGGGTGCACCGGTGCGGGGCTTGAATTTGCCACCACCGGGTTTACCGCCGCCGGGTTTACCAGCAGCCGATTTCGGCCCTTTGGCATAGCCGCCAGCAGCGCCCGAGCGTTTGGGCTTATAGGCGCTGATCTCGGGCTTGGGCGCGTCATCGGTGCGGGCGCCCTCGCGCTTGCGCGGCAGGGACGAGGACGGGTTCTGCGCGGCGGCGCGGAATTTCTTGGACTGTTGCGGCGCGGCGGATTGCGGCGCGGGTTCGGCCACGGGATCCGGGGCCTGATCCGGGTGATAGGGCGCAGGTTTATGCTGTTTCACCGGGCGCGGCGCATCATCCTTGGCATAGGCCGAGGGCTTGCGATCCTTCACCGGACGCGGCGCATCGTCCTTGGCATAGGCCGAAGGCTTGCGATCCTTCACCGGGCGCGGCGCGTCGTCCTTGGCATAGGCCGAGGGCTTGCGATCCTTCACCGGACGCGGTGCGTCGTCCTTGGCATAGGCCGAGGGCTTACGTTCTTTCGGGTGGTCGCTTTTACGGTCCTTATAGGGCGCGTCCGGTTTGCGGTCGCTGCGGTCTTTCGGGGTAAAGGCAAAGGCCGGGCGGTCGGCGCTGGCCGCTGCGGGCGGCTGGTTCAGCTGGGTCATTGAAACCCTGGCCTCCAGCGACATCGACGGGCCGACTGCGGCAAGGAAGGCTGCGACGCTTTCCTGACGGATCTCGAAGAAGGTTTCGTCCTGTTGCACCCGGATCGCGCCAATGTCGTTTTTGGTGATATCCCCGGATTTGCACAGCATCGGCAGGATGCGGCGCGGCTCGGCGTTCTGGGCGCGTCCGGTGGACAACGAGAACCAGACGCTGGGACCGAAGGGCGCGCGCGGCTTGGCGGGGGCGTCCATATCGCTCAGGTCTTCGGGGGCGGAATGGCCGCTGTGATACAGCCGCAGATAGGCCGCCGCGATCTGCTCGCCCGAGAATCGGTCGACCAGCTTGGCAACCGCGTCGCTTTCAGTATCAGAGATCGGGTCCAGCCATGCCGGATCGTCCAGCATCCGCTGTTCGTCGCGGGCACTGACCTGTTCCGCTGACGGCGCCGGGCCCCACTGCGCCTTGAGCCGGGCCATGTTCAAAATCCGCTCGGCCTTACCGCGCGATTTCGGCGGCACGATCAGGGCGCTGACACCCTTGCGCCCGGCCCGACCTGTCCGGCCCGAGCGGTGCAGCAGCGTTTCGTGGTTCGACGGCAGTTCGGCATGAACCACCAGATCAAGGTTCGGCAAGTCGATCCCGCGCGCCGCGACATCGGTCGCCACACAGACCCGCGCCCGCCCGTCGCGCATCGCCTGCAACGCGTGCGAGCGTTCGCTTTGCGACAATTCACCCGACAACGCCACGACCGAGAACCCGCGGTTCGACAAGCGCGTGGTCAGTCGGTTCACCATCACCCGCGTATTGCAGAACACGATGGCATTCGGCGCCTCGTAATAGCGCAGCACGTTGATGATGGCGTTTTCGCCATCGCGCGCCGACACGTTCATGGCGTGGTATTCGATATCCGCGTGCTGCGAGGTCTCGGCCTTGGTCATGACCCGGATCGCATCGCGCTGATAGCTTTCGGCAAGCTTTGCAATCGCTTGCGGCACCGTGGCCGAGAACATCAGGGTCTGGCGGGTGTCGGGGGATTCGCCCAGAATGAACTCAAGATCTTCCCGAAAGCCCAGATCCAGCATCTCGTCGGCTTCGTCCAGAACCACCGCCCGCAGATCGCCAAGGTCAATCGAGCCGCGCATGATATGATCGCGCAGACGCCCCGGCGTGGCGACGACGATATGCGCGCCGCGCTCCAGCGCCCGGCGTTCGTCACGCATGTCCATGCCGCCCACGCACGAGGCCACGACCGCACCCGCGTCGGCATAAAGCCACGCCAGTTCGCGTTTGACCTGCAACGCCAGCTCGCGCGTCGGTGCGATGACCAGCGCCAGCGGCAATGCGGCGGTTTCAAACCGGTCGCCCTGCCCAAGCAGCGTCGGCGCGATGGCCAGACCAAAGCCCACGGTCTTGCCCGAGCCGGTCTGAGCCGACACCAGCAGATCCGCGCCGGTCAGGTCGGGATTCGTCACCGCCTCCTGCACAGGGGTCAGGCTGGTGTATCCACGGCGCTCAAGCGCGTCTGCGATGGTCTGTTTCATACTGGGTATCTGCTGTTCATAACTGCGGGTGCAGCACGGATCGCCCCGGTTCAGGGGCGGCGGCGCTACCGGCAAAGGGGGGTATCTGGTGGCAACCGGCCGCAGGTAGTCTGTTTTACCGGGAATGTATAGGTGTTGATCGCCGATGTCAGGCAAAACCCAACGGCGGCGGCGTTTGCGTCACATCCCGCGACCGTCTGGCCGCGTTAACGCGAGGCCAGAAAGCTGCGCCAATCGCCCAGATCGGTGATGTCCTGGGCGTCTTGCGCCGCCACGGCCTCGCACACGAACCCCTGCACCGAGGTGCCATCGTCCAGCGCGACCGTGCCCAGCCCCAGCGGCTCCGGAATGCCGGCCAGAAAGCTGCCGACCTCGGACAGTGGCAGCGACCACAGCTCAAGCCCGATCGGCGCCCCGGACCCCGGCGCGCCGCGCACCAGACCGGGGCGGAACGGCGGCCCGCCCGCCAGCGCGTAGAACCGATAGGCGTCGCTGGTCAGCGCCGCGCGCAGGAAGCGACCGCCGCGATCGGTCAGCTGGTGGTTCAACGGCAGCCCCGCCATATGCGCGCCGCACATCGCCAGCGTCAGGGTTTGCGGCGCGGCCTCGGGCAAGGCCGGTGGCGCGGCATAGGCCCAGCCGGTCGCGCCCAGATTACGGTCGCCCGCGCCCTCAAGCCCAAGCGCCAGCGCGGCAAGCAGTGCATCCTGCCCGGCCTTGGCCAGCAGGGTGACACTGCCCGGCCGCCCATCGCTGCGCGCCGGAGTGGGCACAGCCAGCCCGCACATATCCAGCAAATTGACGAAATTCGTATAGGTGCCGAAGTTCGAATTCGGCGTCACCGGGTCGGCCTCAAGATCGGCGACCGAATAGAAGGTCGGGATCGTCGGCACGCACAGCAGATCGAGATCGGCCAAAAGCGGCTGGGCGGCGCGCGCCAGTTCTTTGAGCCGGTAAATGCCGCGAAACGCGTCGGCGGCGCTGAGGTCTTCGGCCTTGCAGATGATCTGGCGGGTGACGGGCAGGATCGCCTCGGGGTCGGTTTTCAGCAGATCCTCGATCACGGTATAGCGCTCGGCCACCCATGCGCCTTCATACAGCATCGCCGCGACCGCATAGAGCGGCGAGAAATCGACCTCGCGGATTTCGGCCCCGCTGGCGCGCAACAGATCGACGGCGTCGGCAAAGGATGCCTCTTGCACGCTGTCGCCAAAGAACTTGATGCTGTCGGCGCTGGGAATGCCGATCACCGGCGCGGCCGGGGCGGCGGTCAGGTCAGGGGCGGCAATTTGGCGGGCGAAAGCATCGGACGGATCATAGGCACAGGCGACCTGAAACGCAGCATAGGCGTCAGCGACCGTCATCGCAAAGATCGAGATGGTCTCGATCGACCGGCAGGCGGGCACAACCCCGCTGGCGGACAGCGATCCCAGCGTCGGTTTCAGCCCGACGATATTGTTCAGCGCCGCAGGCACCCGGCCCCATCCGGCGGTGTCGGTGCCCAGCGCCAGCGGCACGATGCCATGACCGACCACCACGCCCGACCCGCCGGACGAGCCACCGGGAACGATCTGGGGGTCAATCGAATTGCGCGGCACCCCATAAGGCGTGCGCACGCCGACAAGGCCGGTGGCGAATTGGTCAAGGTTGGTTTTCCCGACGAAAATCGCGCCCGCCGCCCGCATTTGCGCCACGACAAAGGCATCCGCGTCAGGCGTATAGGCATAGGCCGGACAGGCGGCCGTGGTCGGGTATCCGGCCACGTCGATATTGTCTTTCACCGCGAACGGCACCCCCCAAAGCGGCTTGGACGGGTCATAAGCGCCCAAGGCCCGGCCCTCGGCGCAGGCCTGTTCAAGCGTCGGCATCGCCAGAAAGATCGCCGGATCATCCACCGCCGCCAGCCGGTCATAGACCTGCGCCAGCACCTGATCGGTGGTCACGCCGCCGGCATAGGCGGCGCGCAGGTCCGGGATGGTCATTTTTACGTCTGGCATGAGGTTTTTTCCTTCCGCTGGCCGCGAACTGGCGTTTTTCCCAACGTCCGGCGTTGCGGCGTCCTTTGCAAATGCTAAGAATTCACAAAAGCGATGCAAAAAATGCAGCGCTAAGGGGAATGCCATGAAACATCTACAGACATTTCGCTATATCGAGGCCGTGATGCGTGCCGGGTCGATCCGCAAGGCGGCGGATGACATGAACATCACCGCTTCGGCGCTGAACCGGCGGATTCAGCGGTTCGAAGAGGAATTCGGCTCGGAAATCTTCGAGCGCCTGCCGCGTGGTGTGCGGCTGAACCCGGCGGGCGAGTTGCTGGTTCAGCATTTCCGCGTTCAGGCCTCGGACCTGCGGCGGGTGCAAAGTCAGGTGGCCGACCTGTCGGGCGAACGGCGGGGGCATGTCTCGGTCGCCTGTTCGCAAGCGCTGATTCCGTATTTCCTGCCCGCCCAGATCGCCGCTTACCGGCGTGAACATCCCGGCGTGACCTTTTCGGTCAATGTCCGCGACCGCGAGGCGGCCGAGCATGATCTGGCCACCTTCAGCAGCGATCTGGCGCTGGTGTTCGAGCCGGTGCATCTGGTCGATTTCGAGGTTCTGGTCGCGGTCCCGCAGGTGATCCATGTGATCATGCAGCGCAACCACCCGCTGGCGGCCCAGCCGGAACTCAGGCTGCGCGACTGCCTGGACCACCCGCATGTTGCGCCAACCGCAATGTTCGGGGTGCGCGCCCTGCTGGATCTGGCCGCCGCCAAGGGCAGCCGCCCGCTGCGGCCGATCGCGGAATCCGACAGTTTCGATTTCATGCGCCACTATGTGCGCCACGAAAACGCCATCGCCTTTCAGATCCCGATCGGATTGCAGCCCGAGCCCGATGGCGATCTGGTGATCCGCCCGCTGTCGCGGCGCGACGCCCCGCCGGGCAGCCTGCTGATGGGACAGATGCGCGGGCGCACCCTGCCCGTGGCCTCGGCCCGGTTCGCGCAAATGCTGGCCAAGGTTCTGGAAGGCTATCAATAGCCCTCGCCCAAGGGTTGACCGGTGCATTTTTTGCATCGCTTTGCCGAAAAATTAGCAGACGTCAACAGCACTCAAACCTCCTAACCTCTGATTCATGGATAAATCGGAGCCTGCCCTTATGCGGCGCAGGCCAAGCTGTTGGAGCGCTGAAATGACCAATTCCGCAAAACTGAACCGCCGGGCGTTTCTCGGCAATGCCACCGCCGCCCTTGGCCTGGCAACGATGGGTGGGGTGCTGCGCCCCGGTGCCGCGAATGCCGCCGCGCCGCTGACCGTGGGCTTCATCTATGTCGGCCCCAAGGATGACTTTGGCTATAACCAGTCGCATGCCGAAGGCGCCGCCGCGGTCAAGGCGATGGAGGGCGTCACGGTTCTGGAAGAAGAAAACGTCCCCGAAAGCCAGGACGTGCAGAACACCATGCTGTCGATGATCAACTTTGACGGTGCCGGCCTGCTGTTCCCGACCTCGTTCGGCTATTTCAACCCCCATATTCTGGAACTGGCGCCCAAGCATCCCGACGTCCGGTTCGAGCATTGCGGCGGTCTGTGGTCCGAGGGCAACCCAACCAATGCCGGCTCGTATTTCGGTTATATCGGCATGGGCCAGTATCTGAACGGCATCGCCGCCGGTCACGCCACCAAGTCGAAAAAGATCGGCTTTGTCGCCGCGAAACCGATCCCGCAGGTTCTGAACAACATCAACTCGTTCCTGCTGGGCGCCCGCGCCGTCGATCCGACGATCACCTGTCAGGTGATCTTTACCGGCGAATGGTCGCTGGCGGTGAAAGAGGCCGAGGCCACCAACGCGCTGGCCGATCAGGGCTGTGACGTCATCACCTGCCATGTCGACGGCCCGAAAGTCGTCTGCGAAACCGCCGTGGCGCGTGGCGCCTATGTCTGCGGCTATCACGCCGATCAGACGCCGCTGGCGGGCGACATGTATCTGACCGGGGCCGAATGGAACTGGGCCAGCGTCTATACCGACATGGTGGCGAAAACCATCGCAGGCGAGCCGATCCCGAACTTCGTGCGCGGCGGTCTGGCCGACGGTTTCATCAAGATGAGCCCGCTTGGTCCCGCCGTCTCGGACGCCGCCCGCAACCAGTTCGAAGCCGTCAAGGCCGAGATCATGGCCGGTGGCTTTGCCGCGATCAAAGGCCCGCTGAAGGACAACAAAGGCAACGTCATCGCCGCCGAGGGCGAAGCCTTTGTCGAAACCGACGTCGCGCTGGAAAGCATGAGCTATCTGGTCGAAGGCGTAATGGGTTCGACCAGCTAAGATGAACAGCGCTGAACATATCAACGTCTCGGGCCGCGTCGCCCCCGCTCGGATCCTGTCGGGTCTGATGCCGCGGTCCGAGGCGGTGCTGATCCCGCTGGGCGCTTTGGCGGTGGGCTTTGCCGTGTTCAGCCTGTTCCTGCTGGTTCTTGGAAAATCACCGGTCGAATTTTTCGCACTGGTCTGGAAGGCCGGGTTCTCCTCGGCCTTCTCCTGGCAAAACACCCTGTCGCGCGTGGCGCCTTTGGTGCTGGCGTCGCTATGTGTCGCCTTGCCCGCGCGGCTAGGCCTTGTGGTGATCGGTGGCGAAGGCGCGATCGTTCTGGGCGGGCTGGCGGCGGCAGTGACCGGCACGCTGGTCGCGCCCCTGCCCGCCGTGATCGGCATGATCCTGATGGCGGCAATGGGCATGGCGGCAGGAGGGGTCTGGATCGGCGCGGTCGGCGCCTTGCGGATCAAGCGCGGCGTCAATGAAACCATCGCGTCGCTGCTGATGGCCTATATCGCCATCGCGCTGCTGAACCATTTCGTCGAAGGCATCTTCCGCGATCCCGCCAGTCTGAACAAACCCTCGACCGCGCCTTTGGCCGAGGGTCTGAGGGTCGGCGACATGCCCTTTGTTACCGCCCATTGGGGCGTTCTGGCCGGGATCATCGCCTGTATCCTGTGCTGGGTTCTGATCGAGCGCACCACGCTGGGCTTTGCTGCCCGGATCGCGGGCGACAACATCCGCGCCGCGCAGGTGCAGGGCTTGCCGGTCGGGCGGCTGGTGATCGGGTTCACCGCGCTTGGCGGCGCTTTCGCCGGGCTTGCGGGTTATTTCGAGGTCGCGGCCGTGCATGGCTCGGCCAACGCGTCGCTGATCGCGGGCTATGGCTATACCGGCATCCTGATCGCGTTTCTGGCCCGGCACAATCCGCTGGCCATCCTGCCGGTGGCGGTGCTGCTGGGCGGGTTCGAGGCCTCAAGCGGCCTGATCCAGCGCCGCATGGACCTGCCGGACGCAACCATTCTGGTCTTTGAAGGCATGGTCTTTGTCATCATCCTGCTCAGCGAGGCGCTGTATGGCCGGATGCGCATCTTTACCCCAGCCTTTTGGGAGGGCCGCTGATGGAACCGGTTGAAATCGGTCTTTGGGGCGTGCCTCTGGCCATCCTTGGCGGCGCGATCCGGGTGTCGACCCCGTTCATCTTTGTCTCGCTTGGCGAATGCCTGACGGAACGCTCGGGCCGGATCAATCTGGGTCTGGAAGGCACGTTGGTCTTTGGCGCCATGGCGGGCTATGCCATCGCTTTTGAAACCGGCTCGCCCTTTGCCGGGGTGCTGGCAGCGGCCTTGGCCGGGATGGTGTTCGGCCTGCTGCATGGCTGGATCTGCAAGTTCAAGGGCGTCAACGACATCGCCGTTGGCATCGCGATGATGCTGCTGGGAATGGGCTTGGCGTTCTTTTTCGGCAAACCCTATATCCAGCCGGTCGCGCCGGACCTGCCCGCGTTTAATCTGGGCTGGTGGTCGTCGGTGCCGCAGGTGCAGGCGGCATTACAGGTCAACGTCCTGTTCATCGCCGGGGGCCTGCTGGCCGTTGCCATGGCTTGGATGTTCCGCACCACCCGGATCGGCCTGATCGTGCGCGTGGTCGGCGACAGCACCGATGCCGCCCGCGCCATGGGCCTGAACCCCGATACGGTGCGCCTGTTGGCCACGGGTGCCGGTGGCGCATTGGCCGGTGTCGGCGGCGCTTACCTGTCGCTCTATTACCCCGGCAGCTGGAACGAGGGCATTTCCTCGGGGCAGGGCCTGATGGCGATCGCGCTGGTGATCTTTGCCCGCTGGAGCCCGGTCAACTGTTTCTGGGCGGCGCTGTTGTTCGGCGGCGCGGGGGCGCTGGGACCGGCGCTGCAATCGGTCGGCGTGTCCGAAGGCTATTACCTGTTTTTCGCGGCCCCCTATGTGCTGACGCTGGGCCTGCTGATCCTCACCAGCTCACCCGACCGCGCCATGCAGGGCGCGCCCTCGGAACTGAGCCTGACGAAATGATGAAACAAGGATATGCGCAATGAACGGGCTTGGCGGTCTGAATAAATCGGAAAACGGTGTGGTGATCGGGCTGGTGCAACTGCAATTGCCGGTGGTCGAAACCAAGGCGCAGCTGACCGCGCAGACCGCGCGGGTGGTCGAACTGGTCGCCAAGGCCCGGCGCAATCTGGGCACGATGGATTTGGTCGTGTTCCCCGAATACATGCTGCACGGCCTGTCGATGGACACCAACCCCGAGATCATGTGCACGCTGGACGGCCCCGAGGTCGCGGCGCTGAAACAGGCCTGTATCGACAACGCGATCTGGGGCTGCTTCTCCATCATGGAACTGAACCCCGGCGGCTATCCCTATAACAGCGGGCTGATCATCGACGATCAGGGCGACATTCGGCTCTATTACCGCAAGATGCACCCATGGGTGCCGGTCGAACCGTGGGAGCCTGGCGATCAGGGCATTCCGGTCTGCGACGGCCCCAACGGCAGCAAGATCGGGCTGATCATCTGTCACGACGGCATGTTCCCCGAGATGGCCCGCGAGGCCGCCTATAAAGGCGCCGAGATCATGATCCGCACCGCAGGTTATACCGCGCCGGTGCGCGAAAGCTGGCGTTTCACCAACCAGTCGAACGCGTTCTGCAACCTGATGGTGACCGCCAACGTCTGCATGTGCGGCTCGGACGGGACGTTCGACAGCATGGGCGAAGGCATGATCGTCGATTTCGACGGCACCGTGATCGCGCATGGCACCACCGGCCGCGCCGATGAAATCATCACCGCCGAAGTCCGCCCCGATCTGGTGCGCGAGGCCCGCGCTGGCTGGGGTGTGGAAAACAACATCTATCAGCTGGGCCATCGCGGCTATGTTGCCGTTCAGGGCGGCGCCGGCGATTGCCCCTATACCTATATGACCGACCTCGCAGCGGGCCGCTATCGCCTGCCATGGGAGGACACGGTGCGCGTGACCGACGGCACCGGCTTTGGCTTTCCGGCCCCGACACGCAGATTTGGCGAAAAGGAGACTGTCCAGTGACGACAATCAAAAGCGTCCCCTACCCGTGGCCCTATAACGGCGATCTGCGCCCCGAGAACACGGCCCTGATCGTGATCGACATGCAGACCGATTTCTGCGGCACCGGCGGCTATGTCGACAGCATGGGTTATGATCTGTCGCTGACTCAGGCGCCGATCGGGCCGATCAAGGCGCTGATGGCCGACATGCGGGCCAAGGGCTATCACATCATCCACACCCGCGAAGGCCACCGCCCCGATCTGGCCGACCTGCCGCCGAACAAGCGCTGGCGCAGCCAACAGATCGGCGCGGGCATCGGCGATGCCGGTCCCTGCGGCAAGATCCTGATCCGTGGCGAACCCGGCTGGGACATCATCCCCGAACTGTATCCGCTTGAGGGCGAAGTCATCATCGACAAGCCCGGAAAAGGCAGCTTTTGCGCCACCGATCTGGAACTGATCCTGCGCACGCGCGGCATCGAGAACATCATCCTGACCGGCATCACCACCGATGTCTGCGTCCACACCACCATGCGCGAGGCCAATGACCGCGGCTTTGAATGCGTCATCGTCGAGGATTGCTGCGGCGCCACCGATCCGGGCAACCACGCGGCGGCAATCAAGATGGTGACAATGCAGGGCGGCGTGTTCGGCGCGGTGACTGACAGCGCCAGCCTGATCGCGGCGTTGCCATGACCCGCGTTCTGGAAACCCCGGCAGGCGCGATCAGCGTCGAGGCGCTGAACATGACGATGCGGTTTGGCGACTTTACCGCGCTGGACAACGTGTCGATCAACATTCCCGCCGGGTCGTTCCATGCGCTTTTGGGCGAAAACGGCGCCGGGAAATCGACGCTGGTGAAATGCATCATGGGCTTTTACCGCGCCACCAGCGGCGAATTGCTGGTCGCCGGTCACGAGGCCAGGATGACCGATCCGAAAGTGGCGCAAAAGCTGGGTCTGGGCATGGTCTATCAGCATTTCACGCTGGTGCCGTCGCTGACCGCCGCCGAAAATCTGGTAATCAGCCGCGCCGACGCCCCGCGCGTCATCAACTGGCGCGAGGAACGGCGCAGGCTGGATGAGTTCATGTCGCGGATGCCGTTCAAGGTGCCGCTGGATCAGCCGGTCAGCCGCCTTGCGGCGGGGGAAAAGCAAAAGCTTGAGATCCTGAAACAGCTATACCTTGGCCACCGCTTTCTGATTTTGGACGAGCCGACCTCGGTCCTGACCCCGGCCGAAGCTGACGAGGTTCTGGGCCATGTCCGGGCGCTGACCCAAGCCGGCGAAATCACCGTGCTGATGATCAGCCACAAGTTCCGCGAAGTGACCGCCTTTGCCGATGCGGTGACGGTGCTGCGGCGTGGGAAAATGGTCGGCGGCGGCAAGGTCGGCGAAATGTCGATCGATGAGATGAGCCGCGTCATGATGGGCGAGGCCCCGACCGTGACCGAACGGGTGCGGGTGGTCTCGGACCTGAAACCGGTGATGCAGATGCATGGGCTGAAGGCGCCGGATCGTTCGGGGCTGAAAACCATCCAGATTGATGACGTGACGCTGAAATCCGGGGAAATCCTTGGAATTGCGGGTATTTCCGGCAATGGCCAGATGGAGTTGATGGAAATTTTGACCGGCCAGCGCCACCTGACCGAGGGCCAGATCACCGTGCATGGTCAGCCGTTTCACGCCACCCGGGCCGAAGCACGGGCGCACAAGATCCGCTATCTGCCCGAGGAACCCCTGCGCAACGCCTGCGCCCCGCGGATGAGCGTGGCGGAAAACCTGGCCTTTCGGATTTTCGATCAGGCACCGGGCGGCAAGACCGCGTTCTGGAAAGACCGCCGCGCCATGGCCCGCAATGCCGAGACACTGATCGACACGTTCAAGGTCAAGACCGCCTCGCCCGCCGCGCGGATTGCCTCGCTTTCGGGGGGCAATGTTCAGCGCGCGGTTCTGGGGCGCGAATTGTCGGGCGAAGTCGAGGTTCTGATCGTCTCGAACCCCTGTTTCGGGCTGGATTTCGCGGCGGTCTCGACCATCCGCGACCGGCTGCTGGACGCGCGCAACAAGGGCGCGGCAATCCTGCTGATCAGCGAGGATCTGGACGAGATCATGGAGCTGTCCGACCGAATTCTGGTGATGTCCGAAGGCCGGGTCAGCTTTGAAACTCCGATTGCAACGGCGAATATCGCCGAGATCGGGCAACATATGGCGGGACATGGCTGATGGTGGCAATCGCGGCAGACCCTTTCGAATTCACCTTCGACCCGGCGCAGACCGCGCTGATCGTCATCGACATGCAGCGCGACTTTATCGAGCCGGGCGGCTTTGGCGCGACGCTGGGCAATGACGTGTCGCTGTTACAGGCGATTGTGCCGACCGTGGCTGACCTGATCGCCGGGTTCCGCGCGGCGGGCCTTCCGGTGATCCACACCCGCGAATGCCACTTGCCCGACCTGTCCGATTGCCCCCCGGCCAAGCGTTTGCGCGGGGCACCGTCGCTGCGGATCGGTGATCCGGGGCCGATGGGGCGGGTTCTGATCGCCGGTGAACCGGGGGCCGAGATCGTGCCGGATCTGGCGCCGCTGCCGGGCGAGATCGTGATCGACAAGCCCGGCAAGGGCGCGTTCTATGCCACCGGTCTTGGCGATATTCTGGCGGCGCGCGGCATCACCCATCTGGTTTTCGCCGGTGTCACCACCGAGGTCTGCGTTCAGACCACCATGCGCGAGGCCAATGACCGCGGCTATCGCTGCCTGCTGGCCGCCGACGCCACCGAAAGCTATTTCCCCGAATACAAAAAAGCGGCGATCGACATGATCATCGCGCAGGGCGCCATCGTCGGCTGGGCCGCCCCGACCGCCGCAATCGTCGAGGCGCTGAATGGCTGATCCCAAGGGCTTTCCCGCGCTGCTGCCCGAGGGCTGGCAAGCGCTGCCGTTTCAGCCGTTTCGCGATGGGGTCGAGATTTGCATGCTGTGGCAAGGCGGCCCGGACGTGGCGCTGTTGCGCTATGCCCCCGGCGCCTCGGTGCCGCGCCACCGTCATACCGGGCTTGAGACCATTCTGGTTCTGACTGGCAGTCAAAGCGACGATAATGGCCGCTATGGCGCCGGGTCGCTGATGTTCAACCCGGCGGGAAGCGAACACCGTGTCTGGTCCGAAGACGGCTGCACGGTGTTGATTCAATGGGAAAAACCGGTCGAGTTTCTGGAATAGCCGCCCCAAGGGCCGGTTCAGGAAAACTCGGCCTTCAGCGCCCGCAGACCCGCGCCCAGAACTCCGACATCCGACCCCACGGCCAGAAATCCCACGCCCAGATCGGCATAGCCTTTGGCCAGCGCCCGGTCCGAGGTCAGAATGCCCGAGGCCTTGCCCGCCGCCTGAATGCGTTTCAGGGTCTCGACAACAACCGCCTGCACTTCGGGCGCGCCGGGCCGGCCGGTAAAGCCCATATCGGCAGCCAGATCAGCCGGGCCGACAAACACGCCATCCACGCCTTCGACCGCCAGAATATCGTCCAGCGCATCAATGCCAGCCCTGCTTTCCACCTGAAGCAACAGGCAAATCTGGTCGTTCGCGGTGGCAAGGTAATCCGGGATCGCACCGAAATTCGAGGCCCGCGCCAGCGACGCGCCGACGCCGCGCACACCCTGCGGCGGATACCGGACCGAGCGCACGGCCTCGGCCGCCTGATCGCCGCTTTCGATCATCGGGATCAGCAGCGACCGGGCGCCGATATCCAGCAGCCGTTTCAGCAACACCCGATCATCTGACGGCGCCCGCACCACCGGCGCGCTAGCGGCGCCCTGTATCGCCCGCAGTTGATCCAGAATGGTCAGAACATCGTTCGGACCGTGCTCGCCATCAATCAGAACCCAGTCGAACCCGGCATGGGCGCATAGTTCAGTGGCCGAGGAACTGCCCAGCCCCATCCACAGACCGATCAGTTGCTCGCCCCGCAGCAAAGCCGCTTTGAAATCATTGGTTTTTGCAGGCATGTTCCCTCACCCGAAATTAATGCTGACCGTGCCGAACGGCCCGAAATCGGCGTGGATTTGCGACCCGGCGGGGCATTCGACCGGCCGGATGAACGAGCCCGACAAGATCACCTGACCGGCCTCGATCCTCTGACCGTATTGCGCCATGCGCCGCGCCAGCCAGACAATGCCTTGAACCGGATCATTCAGAACTCCGGCGCCAAGACCGGTTTCCTCGACCTCGCCGTTGCGGGTCACGATAGCACCGGCCCAGCGCAGATCAACCGCCGCCGGATCATGCCGCGCCGCGCCCAGAACGATGCCGGCATTGGCGGCATTGTCCGAGATCGTGTCGGTGATCACCCGGGTCTTTCCGGTCGCCGGATCGGCGCGAAGAATGCGGGTGTCCAGAATTTCGATTGACGGCGCGACATAGTCGGTCGCGGCCAATACGGTGTCGCGCGTGACATCGGCCCCCGCCAGCGGCGCTTTCATCACAAAGGCGATTTCGGCCTCGATCCGGGGCTGGATGAACCGGCCTGCGGGCACAGTGGCGCCATCGGCAAAGGCCATGTCGTCGAACAACACGCCGCTGTCGGGCGTGGTGATCTTCAGCGCGTCCTGCATGGCTTTTGACGTAAGGCCGATCTTCCAGCCGATGATCCGCCGCCCCGCCGCCAGCTTGCGCCGCATCAACGCCAACTGGATCGCATAGGCGTCGTCCATGTCGGCCTGCGGGTGGCGCAGGCTGATCAGGCCCATTTGGGTGCCCGAGGTTTCGGCCTGAAACAGGTCTTCGGCGGCGGCTTCGATTTCAGAGGGGGTCAGGCGCATTCGTCGACGATCCCGTTGCGCAGGATACCGATGCCGGTAGCCTCGACCTCGACCACATCGCCGGGCTTCAGCCAGATCGGAGGGTCGAACCGCGCCCCCGCGCCAGTGGGGGTGCCGCAGACGATCACGTCCCCCGGAACCAGCGTGCAGAAGGTGCTGACGTAATTGATAATAAAGCGGAAATCGAACATCATGTTGCTGGTGCGGTCATTCTGGCGCACCTCGCCATTCACCCGCGTGGTCAGTTCGACATCGTCCAGCTGATCGGCCGATTTGAACGGCACCAGCCACGGCCCGAGCGAACCTGTGCTGTCCCAGTTCTTGCCCTGAGTCACGTTGAACTTGGCGTGGCGCACCCAGTCGCGGATCGTGCCCTCGTTACACAGGGTCAGCGCGGCGATATGTTCATACGCCTTTTCGCGCGGAATGCGGCGGCCGGTTTTGCCGATGACAATGGCGACTTCGCCCTCGTAATCCAGTTGCTCCGATTCCGGCGGGCGCACCAGATTGCCGTTATGGCCGGTGAACGAGCGCGGAAAACGGATGAACATCGACGGCTTGGTCGGCTGCGCCTGCCCGTCCTTGTATTCGGCGTTCCGGTCCGGGAAGTTCACGCCGATGCAGATCAGCTTTTCCGGGCGGGCAATCGGGATCAGATAGGTCACGTCCTGTTCGCGGTAGGTGGGGGCGCGACCTTGGGCCGCGGCCATCACCTGATCCAACGCGCCGGCCTCGATCACCTCTTGCAAGCCTTTGAAACGGTTTCCGAATTCCGGGGTCAGGTCGATGATCCCATCTTCGGTCACGACGCCGTAACGATCAGCGCCATTGGCATGGAAGGCGGCGATACGGGGGGGCAGAGGCATATCGGTTTCCTTCCTACACCGGGAACAGCACGTTGACCTGACCGGTTCCCGAGCTGGGGAAATAATCGGTCACGATTTCGCATTTACCGGTGTATTTGTCCCAGCCCAGCGCGCCATACAGCATCGCCGTGTCGTGCATCGCGCCTTCGCCCGAGCAATGATCGGCATATTCACCAAGGATTTCGAGGAACTCGGCATGGCGGCCGTTCTTCCACATATCCAGAACCATCATGTCCACAGCTTGGTTGAACTTCGAACTGATCGTGAAGGTGCCGTTGTTGGGGGCATAGTCCTTGTTCGACCAGATCTTATGGCTGAGCGACCCCGAAGCCACCAGCAGCACCCGGGAATCGCTTTCCTCGACTGCGGCGCGGATGGCTTCACCGATGATGCGGCTTTCGTCATGGTCATGCACAGTGCAGAAGGCGGCGATTGAGACCACTTTCATGTCATGCACCCGGCTCATAAAGCTCATCGGAACCAGCGTGCCGTATTCCAGATCCAGACTGTCCAGATGATGCGCCAGCGTGAACGCGCCCAGTTCGGTAGCCTTGGCGGCAATCGCATCGCCCAGCGCCGGGTTGCCACGGTGGCTATAGGGCATGTCCTGAATGAATTGCGGGAATTCGCTTGAGGTCAAAAGCCCTTCGAACTTGGCATTGGCATTGATGTGAAAACCTGCATTGACCAGCCAATGGGTGTCACAGATCACCACGGTATCCACGTCCAGTTCTTTGGCGCGGCGGGCAATTTCCAGATGACCATCGATGGCTGCCTGACGCTTGCCTTTAAGCGGCCCCTCTTGCTCGGACATCTGCAATGTCGGCACGTGGGTCATTTTAGCGGCGAGAACGATCTCTCCCATAGCTGCTCCTCCATCGGCACTGGCGGGATGTCCCCGCCTATGGGTTGACTGCGTGATTACTTGGCCAGTTTCGGCGTCGATTGCGGTTTGGTCGGAATGGCGACGTTGACGGTCTCCATGTAGAAATCGAACGACCAGTCGCCGCCATCGCGGCCAATGCCCGAGCCCTTGACCCCCCCGAACGGCGCCGGCAGATGGCGCACGTTTTCGCTGTTGATCCACATCATACCGGCCTCAAGACGGTCCGTCATCCAGATCGCCCGATCAATATCGCGGGTCCAGACATAGGCGGTCAGGCCGTATTCAACGTCATTGGCGATGGCCAGCGCGTGTTCGGCATCGGTGAACGGAATGGCGGTCAGGACCGGGCCAAAGATTTCCTCTTGCGCGATGCGCATCTGGTTGGTGGCATTGGTGAACAGGGTCGGGCGCACGAAGCAGCCCTCGTCGCCAACTTTGACACCACCGGCGGCGATGGTTGCGCCGTCTTCTTTGGCGGCCTCGAAATAGGACAGGACTTTCTGCTCATGCACCGGATGGATCAGCGGGCCGACTACGGTTTCCGGGTCCAGCGGGTGACCGACCTTGATGCGGTTGGCGGCGTCGGCGACGCGGGCGGTGAATGCGTCATAGATGCTGTCCTGCACCAACATGCGCGAGGACGAGGTGCAGCGTTCGCCGTTCAGCGAATAGATCATGAACACCGCCGCATCCACGGCCTTATCCAGATCGGCGTCGTCGAACACGATGACGGGGTTCTTGCCGCCCAGTTCGAAATGCACCCGCTTCAGCGTCGGCGCGCCCTGCGCCATGATCATCGAGCCGGTGCGGCCCTCGCCGACAAAGGCGATCGCCTTGATGTCGCGGTGCTCGGTCAACGCCTTGCCCGCATCCTCGCCAAAGCCGTTGATCAGGTTCAGCACGCCTTTGGGCAGCCCGGCCGCTTCGGCGATTTCGACCAGCAGCTTGGCCGTCATCGGCGAGAATTCCGCCGGTTTATGCACCACGGTGCAGCCCGCCGCCAATGCCGGAGCAATCTTCCACGTCGACAGCATGAACGGCGTGTTCCACGGGGTGATCACGCCAACCGGACCA